>JAIOSH010000575.1 GCA_021107685.1 Bacteroidales bacterium
AATGGTGGGAAAAATATAGAATAGCGGTAGTAAGTTACCGAAAAAATGTAAAAGATAAATGGGATGAAAAAATCTTTAAAGAAAAAGATGTAGTTGTTGCCGGCAAAAAACAAAAAATGAAGATTGCTGAGAAAAAAATTAAGATAGAGGGACTTGAACTGAGAGAAATTCGAAAATTATCGAAATCAGGAAAACAAACAGCCATATATACAACTAACTATGTTTTATCTGCTGAAGAGCTTGCCGGAAAAATGTTTTCACGATGGTCTCAAGAAAATTATTTTAAATATATGATGAGGGATTACGATATTGACCATCTAATAGAATACGCTCATACACCGTTAGACAAGAACATTGAGGTCGTAAATCTATCATATAGAAATTGCACAAAGATTCTGGAAAAAACAAGAGCAAAACTAAAATCAAAAAGAGCGGAATTTATGAAATTATGCGATGATACTTTGGACGATGATTTAGAAAAAAATGTTAAACAAATAGAAAAAAAAGCAAGATTACATGAAGAAATTGAAGATTTGAAAATACTGGAACAAGATCAATTCTTAGAAAGAAAAAAACATAAACAACATATCACTATTGATGAAATGCCTGAACCGGAGCAATACACAAAATTGGATACTGAAAAGAAGCTTTTTACAGAATTGATAAAAATGATTGCCTTTCGTGCTGAAACTTCTGTAGTAAACCTTTTAAGCGAACATTATACTAAATGCTTTATTGAAGGAAGAGTCTTAGTAAAAGAAATAATAAATAGTGATGCAGATTTAATTCCAGATTACAAAAACAACACATTAACCATTAGGTTACATTCTTTATCTACTCCAAGAGCTAATAAAGCCGTACAGAAAATTTGCAAAACATTAAATGAAACAAAAACAATTTATCCTACTACAAATTTGAAATTAATCTTGAAATCGGTGCTTTGTTAGTTTGCGGGGTAGCTTGGGAGTTCTGACTTTTGGCCATTAATAAAAAACAAAAAAATAGAAATTAAATGGCAGCAAAATGTGTTAATTGTGGAGAAATAATAATTGGCCGTACTGATAAAAAATTTTGTTCGGATCAATGTCGTTACGGGTATAATAATAAAATCAAACGCCAAAACGAAAAATTAATATTGGATATTAATAAAACATTGCGAAAAAACCGGAAAATTCTAAAACAATTCAACCCGGAAGAAAAAACAACAATCAGAACGGAATACTTGCTAAAACTTGGTTTTGATTTTCGTTATCATACGCATACCTACACAACAAAAAACAATAATGAATACCGGTTTTGTTATGAGTATGGTTATCTTAAAATTGATGAAGAGAAAACTCTAATTGTTAACTGGCAACCTTATATGGTTTCCTGAATGTATCTTTTATAAAAAATCTATACTCACACTTAGGAAATAGAAATTGATTAATAAACTGATTGCTTACAAAACAGGCAGTTATTTCAATATACTTTTTGAAATTACAACTCGTTGAACCTGATTAGTACCTTCATATATCTGGCATAATTTAGCATCTCTCATCATTTTTTCCACAGGATAATCTTTTGAATACCCATCCCCTGCCATCACTTGCACAGCATCAGTAGTAACCCTCATTGCTACATCAGAAGCATACATTTTCGACATAGCTGATAATTTTGAAGCATCTCTTTGTTTTGTATCATAAGCCCAGGCTGCTCTCCATGTTAACATACGGGCTGTTTCAATTTCAGTTGCCATATCAGCAAGCATAAAACCGATTGCCTGGTTTGAAGCAATAGGTTTTCCGAACTGAACACGGTTTTTAGCCCAATCTTTGGATATTTCAAAAGCCGAACGTGCACAACCGACACTTAAAGCAGCAACACCAGTACGTGTCCTGTCAAAGGTTTTCATAGCAATCAAAAATCCATGTCCCTCCTGTCCTAACCTGTTTTCAACCGGAACTTCAACATCATGGTATTTAATCTCATTCTGAACCGAAGCTCTCTGCCCCATTTTATCTAAACGTGAAACAATTTCAACACCGGGAGAATTTTTTGGAACAACAAAAGCAGTAAGGCTTCTTGCACCTTTTTCAGGATTTGTAAGAGCAAAAACAGTATGGAAAGAAGCTACTTCACCATTAGTTATAAAGCGTTTATGACCATTCAGGATGTATTTATCACTTTTTAATATTGCTGTTGATTTAATTCCTGCAACATCCGAACCTGCATTTGGTTCAGTAAGTCAATAGGCAGCAACACCCTTTTCTTCAATTATTTGTCCGTAAAATTTTTTTTGCTGCTCATCATTTGCAACAAGTAATAAGGGTGTTAATGCAAGTGTGTTTGCATCAATACAAATCCCGATTCCAACACAGCCTGCTCCCAATTCTTCCGATTGTATTGCACTCCCTACCATATCATAACCATTTCCTCCGAATTTCTTAGGCAAAGGTCCATTTATAATTTTTTCGTTATAAGCCGCTTTTACTATTTCCCATGGAAATTCTGCCATCTCATCATATTTCATCCTGTTTGGAACTATCCAACGTTTTGTAAAATCCCTGTATTTCTCAAGAATTGCTTGTTGTTCTTTACTTAATGAAAAATCTACCATAATGTTAATTTTTTATAATTTATAAATAATTTATTATTTTCAATGAAAAATAACAAATTTATAAAAAAATTTATTATCTTTATAATTTTTCTGTTTTTTCCGCAACGCTCCAATATTTATCTTTTATCTTGCTTAGTATTCAATAATTCCCTTGCTGTTTCACGGGACGAGATAGAAATTTCCTCACCACTTAACATTTTCGCAATTTCATTTATTCGTTCTTTTGAATCTAACTTTTTTATATCTGATTTTATCAGATCATCCTTATTTTCTTTAAATACCAAATAATGTGTATCACCTTTTCCTGCTATTTGCGGTAAATGAGTAATTGCAACTACCTGCATTGCTCTGCCCATTTTCAAAAGAATATTACCTACTTTATCTGCAATATCACCTGAAACACCCATATCAATCTCATCAAAAATAATTGTAGGTAAAAGATTTCGCTGAGATATTAATGATTTGATACTTAGCATTAATCTTGAGAGTTCACCTCCGGATGCTATCTTTGATATTTCCTTCATTTCTAATCCTCTATTGGCATTAAACATAAAAATTACTTTATCCTTACCATCTTTTGTAAAATTTTTCAATAGATTTTGCTCAATTTTAATTTGGGCATCAGGTATTCCTAACTGATATAAAATATTAATTAAATCTTTTTCAATTTTTGGTATGGCTTGTTTTCTTTTTTTGGAAATATCAGCAGCTATTTCAGATATAACTTTTAATTGTATTGAAATATCCGACTTAAGCTTTTTAATATTTTCCTCTAAAGAAGAAATATCATTTAATTTTGCCGATAAATTATTTTTAATGTTAATTAATTCCTCAATTGTTGAGACCCTGTGCTTTTGCTGTAAATTATATATTAGATCAAGCCTGTTATTCAGTTCTTCAATTTTTTGTGGGTCATAAGTTATTTGATGTTCAATACGTTCAATTTCAGATACAATATCTTTTAATTCAATATAATTACCGGTTAATCTGTTATTAATTTCTTTAATATCAGGATGATATTTGGAAAGTTGTTCCATTAAAGAATTTATTTCTGCAATCCGGCCTAAAACGTTATTCTCCGAATCAGATAAAGATAAATAGGATTTGTATAAATTAGTTTTAATTTCTTCGGAATTATTAAGTATTTCCAATTCTATTTCAATTTCCTGTTGTTCTTCATCTTTAAGGTTGGCTTCTTTAAGTTCATTATATAAAAACAAATAATAATCATGGTCGGTTTTTGATTTTTTTTCTCTTTCGTTTAGATTAATAAATAAATTTTGGAGTTTTAAAAATTTATCATATTCTAATTTGTATTTTCCTATAATATTAGAAATTTGTGCATAATTATCTATTACAGCAAGCTGAAAATTCGAATCATTTAGAGTTGTTATTTTATGCTGGGAATGAATATCAACTAATTTATCACCAAGTTCTTTAAAAAGATTAAGATTTACGGGAGTATCGTTAATAAATGCACGTGATTTTCCGTATTGATTAATTTCTCTTCTTAATGTTGTGAACTTATCAAAATCAAGTTGGTTTTGTGTGAAGAAAAATTTTAAGTCATAATTTTTAATATTAAAAGTACCTTCAACAATACATTTTTTATTTTTTTCCAATAATACCTGTGTATCAGCTCTTTTCCCAAGGATTAATGATAATGCACCGATAATTATTGATTTTCCCGCACCTGTTTCTCCTGTAATAACAGAAAATCCATTTGAGAAATCAATTTCCAGTTTTCTTATTAAAGCATAATTTTGTATTAATAAATGAACAAGCATGTATAATTAAATTAGTCTCTGTTCAGATATCCCGATTAGTCAGGATTAACAATTAAATTTTATTTTGATGTTTGTCCGTAGTTCCGAAGGAATGCATAAGGCGGACTCCTTTGAAAAAATTATAATATGATATTTGTAAATTTCTTTGATTTAATGGACAGACACACACACTCTGATTAACTTTTACTAAGTATCTTTTGATAATTCGATGAATTTGCAGGGTCAATTTCTTTACAAATATTTACAGCATTTGATTTTTCCATTGGTGAACCTTCAGAAAAGACATTGATAATCTCGTCTCTTTTAGCATCAAGAAATAATTGCAATATAAATAATCCGGGTCTTTCTTTAAAAACTTTTTGAAGTAATTTTAAGCTTTCACTAATATTTCCTCTGCCGATTTCAACCTTTTCCGACATTATATCCAATCCCTTTCTGTGATATTCATAAATACACTTTCTTAATGAAGTGTATGAGGAATTTAAATAATTTTCCACAAGCCAATACCTGTTTTTTTGACTGTCAAATGATTTCCAGCCTTTTTCAGGTGTATTTTGAGCAGCATTTACTATTGCTTCAGCCTTTTCGAAAAATGGTGTTCCACCCATAGGTGAGAAAGAATCAAAATCAAGTCCGAGAATAATATAGAGATAGTAAGCAAAAACCGATGTTAAATTAGAAGTAAAAGTATTATCGGAGTAATCCATTGGTTGAAATTCAACATACTCAAATTCAAAGTCTTTATCTATAAAATTAAACATTACCGAATTATAGGATGTTTTATATATCGGTCTTCTTGAAACTACATTTAATGTAGCTTTAAATATATCTGACGACACCCTTTCAGTAATGTTTAATACAAAAGTACACTCAATCCTTTCCTCTATCTTGAAAGAATAATTTGTCCAGATTCTGTCATTTATAAACTCATATAATGAACTTTGAAGCGTTTCAAAAACTTTTTTATCAGTACCTTCTATTTGTCTTGAAGAAACCTGTATTGTAGCATTAAATTCCTGTGCAAAAATATTAACAGATGCTGTGGTTAGAATAAAAGCAAGAAATATTTTAAGCATAAAATAATTATTTATATATTATAGAATTTATATTATTGTTTTACTGATATTTTAATAATTTTATCAGCAATATCTTTTGCCACTTGGGTTTTGGTTTTCTTATTAAAATTATTAATATTATTGGATTTATCAATAATAGTAATTTTATTCGTTTTATAACCGAATCCTGCTCCAAAATCTTTCAATGAATTAAGAACGATAAAATCAAGATTTTTATTATAAAGTTTTTGTTTGGCATTTTCAAGTTCATTATCTGTTTCAAGTGCAAACCCTATTAAAATCTGGTTATTTCTTTTTTTCCTGCCTAATTCTGATAGAATATCCTTTGTAGGTTTTAACTTTAATGTATATTGCGAATCTGATTTCTTAATTTTTTCTTTTTTAGGATTTTCAGGTGTAAAATCAGCAACAGCAGCAGTCATAATTATTATATCTGCATCAGGTAAATTTTCAATACAGGATTTATACATTGCTTCTGCTGATATTACATTAATCAGTGATATATTAGGATTTGATATTTTTAGACTTGTCGGACCCGAAACCAATTTTACAACAGCTCCTCTGTTTGCCAGTTCCTCTGCTAATGAATATCCCATCAATCCTGAGGAATGATTGCTGATAAAACGAACAGCGTCTATAGCCTCATAAGTTGGTCCGGCTGAAATTAATACTTTTTTTTTTGCAAAATCCTGTTTGGGAAGAAAATGTGATTTAATAATTTTTAAAATGTTTTCCGGTTCATCCATTCTGCCTGCACCACATAATCCACTTGCTAATTTCCCTGCTTTAGGTTCAATAAGTATATTACCAAATGATTGTATTTTTTTAATATTATTTTGAGTGGAAGGATGTTTTAGCATATCAAGGTCCATAGCCGGTGCAAAATATACAGGGCATTTTGCAGCAAGATATGTTGCCAAAAGCAGGTTGTCGGCAATGCCATTAGCCATTTTCCCTAATGTACAAGCTGAGACAGGTGCAATAACCATCATATCAGCCTGGTTTCCTAATTCAATATGACTGTTCCATACACCATTGGAAGGGTTGAAAAAATCACTAAGGACAGGGTTGCCCGAAAGTGTTGATAAAGTGAGAGGTGTAACGAAATCTTTTGCGGAAGGTGTCATTATAATCTGAACATCGGCTCCATCTTTAACAAGCAACCTTACAAGATATGGAATTTTATAAGCTGCTATACTTCCTGTAATCCCAAGTAATATTTTTTTTCCTTTTAACATCCCTGCTTTAGTAACTTATTAATGACAAACAATCATAATTTTATGGCAACAAAAACATATAACTAATAACATATATTTTTTCCTGTTTATCCAGCTTGGATTATTTAAATTTTACCAATTATTATTGTTTGTATTTTTTTCTTTATGTGGATTCCTGTAATATATTTCATTATGAAGAAATTCATAAATAGCAACTAAAGCTGCTTTTGGAAGACGTTCGTAATATCTAGCAATTTCAATCTGTTCTCTGTTTTCAAAAATTTCTTCCAGGTTGTCGGAATAAGTTGCAAACTCTTCAATTTTTCTATGTAATTCTTCTTTCATTTCTATTGAAAGTTGATTTGCCCTTTTATTTATTATTGAAACAGATTCGTATATATTACCGGTAGGGTCAATAAAATCTTTCATTGTTCTTGTAATTGCATTAGATTCAATTTTTACCTTTTTGTAATCCATATTAAAATAATTATATATATATTAATTAATTTATTAACTGATTTAATTCTTTTAAAGAATTATTATACATTAAAGAAACCTCTTTTAAATAATCGCTTTCAGGAAACAAAATAATGAAATCAGTATAACTTTCAATAGCTGATTGATATCTTTCATTTTTTTTATGTTCAATGCTTTTTAATGCATATTTGTAATATGATTTTATTATATAAAATAATGCTTCTTCTCTATATTTTGTATCAGGAAAATCTTTTAAAAGATTATTAAACGAATACACAGCAGCTTGATATCGAGACATTTTATAATACAATTTTCCAATTTCATAAGATTTTTTTTCAAGCTTTACTCTTAACTTATCAATTAATTCATTACATTCGGCTATGCGTTCACTATTGGGATATGTATTAATAAATAACTGCAATTCCTTAATGGCTTCATAAGTATTTGTCTGGTCAAGGGTATATACTGGCGAATCTAAATATTTGCAATATGCACTCATAAATTTACATTCTTCTGCATTTTTGCTCCTTGGAAAATTTTTAGCAAAACGATGAAAATAATAGCTTGCTAAAATATAATCTTCCTGTTTATAATATGCATAAGCATAATTATAGAATATTGTTTCCGATTCTTTTGTTCCTCTGTAAACAGGTATCAATTGGTCGAATAATTGTAATGCCCTGAAATAATCTTCTTTTTCATAATATTCAATGGCTTTTTTATATTTTACTTCATTATCAGTGCTTTTTAACAGTTTCTGATATTTGCTGCAGGAAGTTAAAAATCCTGAAAATATGATAATTAATATAAAAAATATTACATTTTTTAACATGGGTGCAAAATTATACTTTTAAATTGAAATATTAAAACGTATTATGAATATAAATATTTTATTTGAAATTTTGTGCTTGTGTTTTGGAATTTAATTGTTAATAATTTTGACACCTGAATAGTTACAAATAAAACTTATAAGATATTATCTCAAGATTTTTAGTTTTCTTACATATAAGTTGAGGTCATATTGAATCATAATAAAATAAACTCCTTCAGTTAAATTGTTGAAATTAAAATTTCTGACATATTTACCATTTACTTCAATATTTAATTCTTCAAAAATTGAAACACCAAGCATGTCAATAATTTCAATATTAAAAAATATATTCTTATTTGAAATTAATTCAATTTTAAATTCTCCTGAACTTGGATTAGGGAATACATCAAAATTTAGCTTATCAGTGTTTTCATTTATTTCTGTACATTCGTTAACACAAATATTTTGTTGAACAATATATTCACAATTATTCAAATCAATATAAGTATAAGTTATGGTATGAGAACCTATCCATGCTGTAACAGGATCAAAATACCCATTACTTACTCCTGATCCTGTATAAATTCCACCTACAGGATTTCCTCCTGTTAATTCAAAAGGTGGGTCATATATATATACTTTATCAAATGGTTCCATTGTAACTGTTGATAATTGATTTACAGTTATATATTCTTTCTTTGTCATAGTATTGGAATTTGAACCATCTGAAACAGTATGAATTACATTATAAGTACCTGCTGTATTATAAGCTATTGATGGATTTTGCTCAGAAGAAAATGAAGGTGAACCACCAGGGAAAGTCCATTTCCACGATATAATATTTCCAGTAGAATTATCAGTAAAATTTACAATTTTTGTTTCACAAATATTTGTTTTACTTGCAATAAAACCTGCATTTAATACTGATTGAGCAGAGGCTTCAAAATAAGGGTTGAAACCGTTTAATCTTGGGGGATAACAATGATCAAAAAAAACGGTTTTATCAGGACAGATAACAAAATAAGTAGGGTATCCTTGAAAATTTTCCCCTTCAATTACAATGTCTTTTGCAACATCACCGCCTCCTTCAATTCCTGCACAAGGTATAGTAATGCCATAATTAGCTTTATATTCAATAATATCAGCATTAGAATTATAAGGGTTAATACCCCAAATAACTATATCACCCTTTCCGGCTCCTGTATTCTGATAAATTTGTTCAATGACCGGTGCATAATATTGACACCATTCACAAGTAGTATAAAATAGATCTAAAAAAACAGTTTTGTCTTCACCAAGAGTTTGGTAAAGATTCAATGTATTGCCATCTGTATCTGTAATAGTAAAATCACCAATTTCAATAATTCCGGTTCTTAAATTATTAATTACTGTCTCTTCATTTTCCGGGATACATTTTTTATTCAGGTTTTGAGAAAAACCAAACTGTATTCCAAAAAATAAAAATAAAAGTAAAAATTTATTCATGAATTATATGGTTGAATAAAAATAAATTTAAAATATGAAATAAAAAACTCTGATTTAAAGGTTGTTGTTTATTATACCAAAAAAAATAGGTTTACAAAAAAAAATAAAACTAATCTCATTAACATATCTTCAACTTAGTTTTACTTTATAAAAATTATTTGGTTTCAATATATAAGACATAAATAAATATAAAAAGGTTGCTTGAAAAATATTTATAATTTTGCAAAATTAAATAGAATTTATTAGAAACAAAAAAAATGCTTATTAAAGAACAAAATCAACAAAAACCTATTTGGCTTAAAACAAAAATTCCGATTGGTAAAACATATTTAAAAGTTCGTGATATTGTTGAAAAGAACAAACTACATACTATATGTACAAGCGGGAATTGCCCAAATATAGCCGAATGTTGGGGATTAGGAACAGCAACTTTAATGATATTAGGTAATATTTGCACACGTTCATGTAAATTTTGCGGAGTTGAAACAGGCAAACCAAGACCAATAGATATTGATGAGCCTTTGCGTGTTGCCAAATCAGTAAAATTAATGAATTTAAAACACTGTGTATTAACTTCTGTTGACAGGGATGATATGGAAGATGGAGGTTGTATGATATGGGCTGAAACAATAATAGCAATAAAGGAAATCAATCTCCATACAAGCATTGAAGCTCTTATTCCCGACTTTAATGGTGAATATACATACATAAAAAAAATTATTGATGCAAAACCTGAAGTCATTTCGCACAACCTTGAAACTGTCAGAAGAATAACACCTTTAGTCAGAAGTAAAGCAGAATATGAAAAAAGTCTTAATGTAATAAAGTATATTTCCAGTTCAGGTATAGTTTCAAAATCAGGAATAATGCTTGGTCTGGGAGAAAAAGAAAATGAAATTTACGAAACAATGGATGATTTATTAAAAGTTGGCTGTAAAGTATTCACTATAGGACAATATTTACAGCCCAGCAAAAAACATTTGCCTGTTAAGAATTTTATAAGACCGGAAATATTTGATAAATATAGGCAAGTCGGATTAAAAAAGGGATTCAAATTTGTTGAAAGCAGTCCATTGGTCAGGTCATCCTATCATGCTGAGAAGCATGTTAAATAATAAAAATATATGCAACATAAAGTAATTATTAACGACCTTGGTTTAATTGATTATAAAAAAGCCTGGGATATCCAGGAAAAATTATTTAAAGAAATTATTGATTTTAAAATTGCCAATAAGGAGCTTTACAATAACAAGCAAAAAAACTCAAATAATTACTTTTTATTCTGTGAACACCCGCATGTTTATACGCTTGGTAAGAACGGTTCGGAAAACAACCTGCTGATAAATAATAAAACATTACAATCAAAAAATATTTCTTTTTATAAAATTAACAGGGGTGGTGATATCACATATCACGGTCCCGGTCAGATTGTCGGTTATCCGATCTTTGATATTGAAAATTTTTCTATAGGTATTAAAGATTATATTTATAAATTGGAAGAAATAATTATTCTTACTTTAAAGGAATATAATATTTATGCCGAACGTTTAAAAGGAGCAGCAGGTGTTTGGATAAATACCCCTGATAAAAAGAAAATAAGTAAAATTTGTGCTATTGGAGTGCGAGCCAGCAGAGGAGTTACAATGCATGGCTTTGCTTTTAATGTAAATACAAATCTTGAATTTTTTAATTATATTAATCCCTGCGGATTTACTGATATATCTGTTACTTCTTTGGAAAAGGAATTACATAAAAAAATTAACATTGATGAAGTTAAGAAAAAACTCATAGAAAAATTAAGTTTTGTTTTTAATTAATTCCTGAAAAAAATGGAAATAGTCAATCAAACAACGGAACATACAACTAAAAGAAAATATTATACTCTTGTTGACATTGCCAACAGTCTGAAATCAATCATAAGTAAAAACTATACAGGAAAATACTGGGTTAAAGCCGAAATGGCAAAACTTAACCATTATCCTAAAAGCGGACATTGTTATCCTGACCTGGTTGAAAAAAAGGACAGTATTATTAAAGCACAGATGAGAGCAATAATATGGTCGGGTGATTATAATAAAATATCTAAAAAATTTAAAGAAGTTACAAAAGAATCTCTTAGGGATGGAATGACAGTATTATTCCTTGCTAAAATAAATTTCCACCAAATATATGGAATTTCTTTGAACATCCTTGATATTGAACCATCTTTTACATTGGGTGAAATGGCACGCCAAAAAAGAGAGATAATTGAAAGACTTAAAAGAGAAGGAATATTTGAAAATAATAAAAAACTTCCTTTTCCTCTTCTTCCAAAACGATTAGCAATAATTTCAGTTGAAACAAGTAAAGGATACAGCGACTTTATTAATATCATTAAAAGAAATTCATGGAATTACAAATTTTTTACATTCCTGTTTCCAGCTCTATTGCAAGGTGATAAAGCAGCAGAATCTATTAAATTACAATTAAAAATAATAAATAAATGTATTAAGCACTTTGATGTTGTTTTAATTATCAGGGGAGGTGGCGGTGATATTGGTCTTAACTGTTATGATAATTATACTTTGGCAAAGGAAGTAGCCCTGTTTCCAATTCCGGTAATCACAGGCATAGGACATTCAACAAATGAAACTGTAGTTGAAATGGTTTCATGCCAAAATAAAATAACTCCAACTGATGTAGCTTACTTTTTAATTCAAAAGTTTCACAACTTTTCTGTTTATATTGAAGAACTCCAAAATAAAATTGTTGATTATGCTGAAAAAAAGATCAGTGATGAAAACAAAAGACTGAATGAAAATATTAAGCTTTTTTAATCTTATACAAAAAATTTAATTGAAAGGAATAAATATTTTTTACAAACTTTTACGCAATCTTTACAAAACAATATACGCCAATATATTGACAATAGAATAAGAAATATTTTTAATATTTTGACGAGCTTTAAATATAAACCCAAACAACAAATTAAAACAGAGAATGAGAAATTAGAAAATTATGAAAAATTATTAAAAATTTTCAGCAAGCAAAAATTCAGAAATGAAAGTAATAGGGTTATATCATTAGAAACTAAGATTAAGCTAATAGAACCGGGAAATGTACTTAAAAGAGGATACAGTATTACATTTAATAAAGGCAAAGCTGTTAGAGACATAAAAGCATTGAAAAAAGGTGATATTGTTACAACTGAAATTTATAATGGAAAATTCGATAGCAAAATAGAATCAATTAATAAAGCAAATGGAAAATAAAATTGTATATACAGAAGCAATAGAAGAACTTGAATCTATTGTAAATGAAATTGAAAATGAAGATATTACTGTTGATGAATTATCAGAAAAGGTAAAAAGAGCTTCAATTTTGATAAAATTATGTAAGGAAAAATTGAATAGAACCGAAGATGAAATTAATGAGGTTTTAAAAGAGATTAAATCAACAACTAAGGATGTAC
>JAIOSH010000521.1 GCA_021107685.1 Bacteroidales bacterium
ATGTACATATTCTGAAAATTGACAGCACAGGCTGGTACAATGGAATAAACACAGGAATTACACCTTATGAAACTCCAAAGCAAATACTTGTTTATCCCAATCCTGTTAAAAATGAGGTTAAATTTGTTCTGGGACTTTACAGCGATTTAGTGCTTAATATTTACAATTCTACAGGTCATCTTGTTATAAACCGTAAATTACCGCACACCAAAACCATAAATATAGCACACCTGCCCAAAGGGCTTTATATTTACATTTTAAAAGACAACAACAATTTTTTTGAAAAAGGGAAGCTCATAAAGCAATAGATTTTTAATAACCCTACGAGGGTTTAAAACCCTCGTAGGGTTAATATTACTCCTTTTTGATATGATTTAAACATATTTATATCCATCCAAAGCCATTATTTTATCATCCAAAGTTATTATTTTATAATTAATATGCAAAAAATCAATATGCGTTGATAATAAACAATAACATTGTTTTCAGAACTCGCAAAAACCATTGATGGTCAAAAAAAATTAGCAAGTTTACCCTGTAATGAAATGTATCAGGGGGTAATTAAATTATTTGGAAAAATTGTTAAATTGCTACATTGTTATAACTTGTCCCGTTTACTCGGGATTGCTGTGGTTTAACAATTTAGCCATTTAACAATTTAACCATTGATACTCATTTATTAACATACGGTTGCGATTTAATTTTACAATACTTTAATTTTCGCAAGTTCAAGTTTTGTATATATTAATCTTGCATAACTTGCAAATCATATCCACCTTGTGAAGCATTTTCTAAAATTTGTGAACCAAACCCACTATTTGGCATCCAAATATCATTTTTATCCTCTGTACAAACTTGTCCGTCCATATTGAAATCACCTTGCAAATAACCCGTATTTCCTGATAAAGGAATCCAGATATCATTTTTATCGGAATTTCCAATCTGACCATTGGCATCACCATCTCCGCCAACCATTCCAAACACACCTTCTCCCAAATCTTTATAAGCGTTCATACCTCCATAAACCTGATTTGCACTAATAGAAAAATCATAATTATATATTCCTTCAGATATTTGAAATGGAACAGCAGACATAATAGCTAAGTGGTTTCTATGATAAATAACAGCAAAAAGATTTTTTGTTATAGAAATATAAAAATGCAGCTTACTATTGCCATCCAAACCTACAATATTACCATTTTTCAATAAAAAACCTGCTTGTAGTGCTATTTGTGTATCAGGAGATGCATTTTCAGGCGAATCCGCCTCTCTGAATTCTATCAAAACCCAATCAACAATATTTAAATCCGGTATTACAGAAACACTTTCAGAACCGTTATAATTCCATGGGGCAACATTATAAGGCTGGGATAAAGGTAATAATTCATTAGTGTTAAGTGTTGTACTCATTTCACACCCATTATAAGGACCTTCTAAAAACACTTTAATACTTATAGTTGTGCCATAATATAAAGCACCCATATCTGTTATAGTACTATCCGGATCCACAGGTGAATCGGGATCCCCTGTATTAATACAAGGAGAATCTGTCTGCAGATTATAGTTGTTGTTCAATGTATCTAAAAAAACAGGCTCCAAAACAGAATTTCCAATACCTTCACGTGCAGGGTATGTACAGCAATATTTCCATACGGCAGTATTTGAATAATAGCAATAATTACCATTAATATTATGATAGACTATGGTGTTAGTAATAGTAGAACCGAAATAATCATATATACCACCAACTTTACTAATATTGTATTCTGCTGAATTTAAAGTAACTGTTGTATGATCAACAATATTTTCTGTACCTTTCATATAAATTCCTCCGCCCCTGTAAGCATGGTTTCTGATAATAGTGCAATACATTATTTGAGTTCCCTCGCACATTATCCCTCCTCCCCTGCCACTGGTTACATTATTTTCAATAATACAATTTTTTATTATTCCGCCGTAAGCATATATACCGCCACCTCCTCCGCTAGTATTATTCCCAAAAGGTTCATATCCGTTTGTAATTGTAAATCCATCAATTACTGCATTTGCACTATTTAAATAAAAACATCTGTGAGCATTGTTTCCATCTATTATTGTATGTTCTGCCCCATTCATACTCTTTAATACTATGGTTTTATCAATAATTATTTCATTAGGATAATATATTCCATCTGAAACCAGTATAACATCATTATCATCTGCCTCATCAATAGCATCCTGAATATTGTAATACCAGATATTTTTTGTTTGATTCTGAATTGTTTTATCACCTCCTTTTATAATAAATTCATAAGGATTTTGGTCAGGGTCATTATTTTCAATTGATACTACGGCTGAATGCCAATTATCATAAGTAGGTAAATAAGTGATTTCAAATGTTACTTCTCCATTAACAGAAACAGTTGGAGGTGGTATTTGGCTTATAATAAATCTATCAGGATCATTTCCAATTATCTTAACTCTTGGGTTGCCTGTCAAATATAATCTTACATTTCCTTTATTCTTAATTGTAATAGATACAGTATTATCGAAAAGTGTTAGATCAAGTGTGTCAATTGTTAATAAATCCGTCTCATTTTGCATTAATAATATATCGGGGATTCCTGTTAAATTAATTTGATATAAACCAACTGAAGGGTCACCATACAAATTATATACAACAAAATTAGCCCAACTTCCCAGGCATAATTCCTGTCTCATATCATTAAGTGCATAACCGCAAGGCATTTCATAAGTAATTAAACGTTTTGCATATTCATAAGTTAATCCTTGATTAGAAGTCGTGCCTGCAAATTCGGTTTGACAAAATTGCAAAAATGAAGTTCGTGTTGCACCTATTGCTGCTATTGATCCGTTTTTAAGCAATGAATATGTTAAATTCTCACTGTTTTCAGGGCTTGAATTATTACATGAAGCCTGGAAAGTAAATACAGGATATGTATCATCAAGTAAATCAACATTTGTATTATTCATAACATAATTTGCTTGTGTTGCAGAGCCATGAGACGTCCAGAAAACAGCACCATACTGCGAACCTGTCCACGCATTCAGCACATTATCATAATTTATAGGACTCATTTCAGGATAAGGACAATTTGGATATGCAGAATTATAATCCCAAATACGATAATAACCATAAGCTTTTGGGATTAATATATCATCTTTAATTGCTTCACCCAAATAATATGTTCGTGTGTTATCATAATATCTTCTCATTGGCAACAATACATTTTCACGCCAGGATGTGTTTTGTTCATTTTCATATAAAAAAATCTTGGTTAAAATATTATCCATATCATTTATTATTCCATAATAAGGGATTCTTCCTACAAGAACTTCATAATTTTTATCTACACCTCCGTTTCCAAAATCATCAGGGTATTCTCCATACTTAGAATCATTATCTAAATTCCAATTTCCTGTCAAATCGGAATAATAATAATCAGAAGGATAATAACTCAACCCACTTTGAGGCCAAAGCTTTTTCATAGGCACATCACCTGCAACAGGATCAGGGTTACCAATTAGCAAAACATACTCAATACTTAATGATACATAATTATCAATTAACCAATTACGAATATTTTCAGATGCTTCATCTCCTGTTTGTCCGTCAGGATTCCATATATCATCAGTTATTAAAAACACCATAAATCCTATGTTCTCCTTTTGTGTAATAAAATTTTCAAGTTCAGATGAATTATTAACAATATCATTTGTGGTAATTATTGCATAACCAATATTATTTAGAATTTCAGAATTGTTTCCTGTCTTATTTTGGTAATCGCAAACAAATTCATTATAATTTACAACTATTCTGCTTACTTTTTCCTTAAAAATCTTATCAGAAAAATATTGATTATCCGAACTTTTCTGAATATCTATTCCTGATAATTTTAAATAATTAATGTATAATTGCCCATTATTTAAATTATATAGCTTTCTTGTAATTGGGTTATATTTAAAAAGGGAAACAGGAATATCAATGATTTTCCATTTTCTCATCATACCTTTGCTTATATTTCCAATAACATTTTGTGGAAATGCAGTATTATGATTATATATAACAGTGTCTCTACCATTTATTAAAGATTTATTTTCCCGCGATAATACAATTTCTTTATCGCCGTCTTTAGCTACTAAGGGATGTGTAGGTAGTATTAAACAATCTTCCGAAAAAATTTCAAATCTCTCATTTTTCAAAGAGACTGTAACTGTATTCATGTCGGCTTCAGGTGGCAACAAGACTTTTATTACTTTTGAAGGCAGCTTAGGCTCTCCTGTTTTATTAATAAATTGTATATTTTCACCTTTAAAACAAGTATATCCTTCAGTATTTTTATAAGTAAATATTTCTTCAAACGGAATATCAATTATTATCCGGTTTGATTCCCGAATGACAGCTTGTGCATATAGTAATGAATTAAAACCATTGATTATTAAAAATATGCTAAATAAAACCTTTGAAATTTTTGTCTTCATTATAGTAATTTTTATAAATTTTAAATAGTCTGTTTATTACAAGATTGAAACTTTTCATCCTGATATTCAGGGATAATGAAATCTTCAATAGCATATTTTTATTCCAAAATATTTTTCAAAGAGCCTTAATTCAAAAAAATTTGTAAAAAATATTATAGTTAATTTGTAAATGACTGAAATATAGGTGGTAATAAAATATTAAAATATTATTTTTATAAAAACAGGGTTACTTTTTTATGCATAATTTATTATTGAGTGTAGATAGGGATGTAATGATTGTCCGAAGAACTTCTTTGGGAGAATGATTAAATGACTAAATGATTGAATGATAATGCCTTTTGAAAATAAAATAAGGATTAACAATCGGTAAAATTTCG
>JAIOSH010000335.1 GCA_021107685.1 Bacteroidales bacterium
TAAAATTAACTTGAATAATTAAAAACAAACAGCTTTCCTTCCTCATCGCAAACAATATAAATCTTGTTACTATTAGTATCAACAACAACTCCTTCGGCTTTTTTTACTGAAAAAGTATATGTTTGCAGCAGTTTTCCTGTCAATGTACATTTATTAAGCGATTGGGATTCATCACTGACAATCCATAATACATCATCAGAATTATCATAAAAAATCCCAGAATAGTCATCGGCAAAAGTCAGATTATATTTATCAATTATACCTGTAACAGGGCTCCATTCAATTAACCATGATGGTGATTGTTCGCTTACGAGATAAAAATGACTGTTGACCGGATTATACGTAATTCCTTCCAAACCTTTATTAACGATTTGGGAAACATAAACCAAAAATCGTTCGATCTCGTTTCCGTTAATATCTGTTTTAACCACTTCGCCTGAATTTTCCTCAATAATCCAAATAGTCGAATCAGCAGGATTAACAGTTATTCCTTCTATATTAGAGCCTTTATAAGATAAAGTTTTTAATATTTCGCCGGTAAGGCTGATCTTATAAATGCTATCAGTATAATCACTGACAGTGTATAATTCATTTTCGGAAAAAGCAAGGGATAGTCCTGACGGCTCGGAGACCTGTAATGAATAGCTTGAAATTAAAATTAATGATGGAATAGAATTATTGTTCTCTGTTTCATCTTTTTTGCATCTTATTAATAACAGCGATAAAAAGAATAATAAAATAAAAAATTTGCTAATTATTTTATTTGGGTTTTTCAATTGTTACATTTTATTTCCATAAGCTAAATCACCGGCATCTCCCAGTCCTGGCACAATGTATGCTTGTGCTGTAAGCTCATCATCAATAACTCCAACCCAAATACTTATTTCGCTTTTTGAAAAATGTCTTTTAATATATTCAACTCCCTCTACGCTTGAAAGAATAGCAACAATATGTGTATGTACAGGCTTCCCATATTTCAACAATTCTTTATATGTTGCAACGGCTGAAGCACCGGTAGCTAACATCGGATCAGATAATATTAAAACTTTATCTGTAAGGGACGGACTTGAAGAATATTCAATTTTAATGTTGAATTTCTTATTTTTAGGAATTTTTCTATAAGCTGAAATAAAAGCACTTTCAGAATGATCAAAAAAATTAAGCATACCTTGATGAAATGGAAGTCCTGATCTTAAAATAGTCGCTAATACAGGTGTATGCTTTAATACAGATACTTCAACAGAACCTAATGAGGTAATTACTTCTTTCATCTCATATTCTAACTTTTTGCTTATTTCATAAGCAAAAATTTCGCCTATACGCTCTAAGTTTTTTCTAAAGCGTAATCTGTCTCCTTGTATTTCAACATCTCTTATTTCAGAAATATATTGATTAAAAACAGAATTTTGAGTTCCTAAAATGTTTACCATGTAAATTTTTTTTATTAAAATTAAAAGGCAAAACTAATAACTAAATTGTATATAAAAAAATAATCAAACATTTAATAGCTAATCAGTATTAAATTAACCATAATTTTTTTAAAATGTATAAATTTATCCCGCTTTTAGTATAGTACCTTTATGCCCTTATATCTCTATACCATTTTTCTTAATCGTTTTGCAATTCGAACGCCAATATTAATTAATATAGGCAGACGATTAATATTAATTTTAAAATAAGTGCATTTTTTTGAACCAAAACTTTTATAAAAACGTGCTAAATTAGGGTCATTAGAGCCTTCAAAATCTAAAGTTATGTGGTTTTGGCAATTTTCCCTGATAAAAGTATCAATTAATAATGACATTGCATTATTTTCACGGGCTTCACTATTTATACCTGAGAACAGAAAAATAATTTTATTATTGCTTTTAATAAAGAATGCCCCGGCGCATAATTCGTTTTTATTTGTATATGCACCTGATACTTGTACTAATCCCTTATATATGCCAATATATATAAAGCGTTTAAGCATTAAATAATGTTCATCATTAAGGTTTGAAATCGTCTTACCACGATTTTGTCTGAAAATATTAATAATATCTTCCGGTTTAATATTTTTAATTATTGTTACACCTGCTTTTTCGGCTTTTTTAATATTACGTTTGTTGTTTTGTGAATAATTTTTATAAATTTTATGATAAGAATTTATTAAATCCAATTCATGGTTAAGTTGTGGTATTATGGTATAATTTTCAGGATTTACCTTATTAAAAGTATTAAGATTAATATCAATAAATTTATATTTCGAGGGAATTGCCTTTAAGAATTTATCAACTATTTTAGCCGTAAGTATTTTTCTTGAAAAAACACCAAGTTGTTGGGTGAAAAAGGGTTGATATAAATAACTAATACCAAATTTCTTTTTGTAAACAAGCGGAAACACTCTCTCATAATCATCTTCAATCAGGGCATCCCAGTTTTCACACACTGAATTTAAATACCACGAATATGCATATACAATACCATTAAATGAATATTTAATACACTCGTCCCATTTTTCTTTATTGATTTCTTTATATTTCAGGTATTTAATCATAAGAATTAATAAAGATTAAATTTTAAAGAGCTAATTTAACCATTTCTTCATAAACTTTATCCCATCCGACCCATCGTTTTGAATTACTCAATGATTCATTATGCCATAATGTGATAAAAGTTCCATTTACAGCTTTAACTTCCTCAATAATAGGTTTAATATAAGATAATGCTTCTGATGCTGAAACATTCATATAATCTCTTAAAGTGCCTTCCATTATTGCAAAAGGATGAACACGTAAATTGGTTTCTGTATCAAGATCAATATTATAAAACATGAATGAGTTGCAAATACCCGCCCTAAAACCGATTGCTGCAGCAAATCCCATTGTGTAATCATCGGTAATATCAAGGTTAATAAGATTTCTGTATGTTACAGGTAAATCAAGTTTTAAGAAATGCTGCCGGCTTTTTGTAATTTCTTTATTTAAAACTTTTGATAATCGTTCAACTTCCGTTTTTAATTTTTTAAGATTTGTATTAGAACCAAAAGATGGATGAATACCGACTTGAGCATAATCAGCTAAAGATTTGATTAATGTTTGAAATTTACTGTTATAAACAGGAATATTTTTATCGTTCAAACCATAATCGGCAAAAAGAATAAAATATATGGGCTTTAAGTCATATTGCTTCTGAATGTTTAACTGAAATTCATAAGTATCAAATGGGTCTTTTGTCAATCCAATTAAAACTCTTGTCCTTTCAATTAATACATCAAGATCAAATTTAAATAATGAATTAAAATATGCCCCGGCAGTACGAATAAATCCTTTTAATCTGTAAGCATAAGCAGCGTCAATATCAATAGTTGGAATAAATTTATATTTTTTGCCAGGGAAATTAAAGGACGGGTATTTTTCTTTAATAATATCAGCTATCTTCAATGTCCATATATTTACCAAAGGTTTTTGCAGAAAATCTTGTTTAAAGGCTATGCTTTCTTTGGCGCTAAATCTGCCATATTTATCCTTCATATATGGTAAATATTCTTCATATCGTGAAACAAGGTAAAAACTTGCAGCAAAAGGATCGAAAGGCAAAACCGATTTTTTATTATATGTTGTGAAAAATGCTTTTGAGCCATCAAAATCAATAAATGATAAATCTTGCCCTTTTATACCTCTTTCAAACAATAAATTATCTGCGGCAAAAAATAATTCAGTATCAAATGCTTGCTTTGAATAATTGAACTTAATCCCGGAGTATGCTCGAAAATCGTCAATATTAGAAGTTAAAGTAAAATCAACACCCAATAATTCTTTGAATATTAATTTAAAAATATAATTAATACGATTCGTTATTTTATGAGTATAAATAAGCAGCATATCTTAACAGAAAATTTATATTTAATGTATTAAAGCCATTTTGGATAATCTAATGAAAAATGAAGTCCCCTGCTTTCTTTCCTCTCCATTGCCATCTTAATTATTAAATAGGAAACATTTATTAAATTTCGTAATTCACAAATTTCAACAGTAAGTATTGATTTATTGTAAAGATCTTCTGTCTCTCTGTAAATAATTCTAAGCCGGTCTAAAGCCCGTTTTAATCTTAGGTTGGAACGTACAATGCTAACATAATTACTCATTATTGACTGCAATTCCTTAGTAGTTTGTGTAATCAGTATCATTTCTTCGTTCATGACAGTTCCTTCTGCGTTCCAATCGGGAATTTCATCACAAAAATCAATAGAATTAATTTTACTTATAGAATCCTGGCTTGCCCTGTGAGAAAAAACAGCAGATTCGAGTAATGAATTGGAAGCTAAACGATTTGCTCCATGTAAGCCTGTTGAAGCACATTCACCTGAAGCATAAAGATTTTCTATGGAACTCCTTGCAAATTCATCTACTTTAATACCACCACAAGTATAATGCGCAGCAGGAACAACAGGTATCATCTCTTTTGTAATATCTATTCCAATGCTTAAACATTTTGCATATATAGTCGGGAAATGATTTATCAATTCGTTATTATTAAGATGTCGGCAATCAAGGAAAACGTATTCATCACCTCTTAACTTCATTTCATTATCAATAGCTCTTGCAACAATATCACGCGGAGCTAAACATCCACGCTCATCATATTTTTTCATAAAATCTTCACCGTCAATTGTTTTTAGCACAGCTCCAAAACCACGTAATGCTTCGGTAATTAAAAATGAAGGGCTTTCGTTCGGGTTATAAAGCGAAGTAGGGTGAAACTGGACAAATTCCATGTTTTCAATAATTCCTTTAGCTCTATAGACCATAGCTATTCCGTCGCCTGTTGCTATTGACGGATTTGTAGTAGTACTATAAAGATTTCCACTACCTCCAGTTGCAATTAATGTTATTTTTGCAAGAACAGTAATAATAGTATTTGTTTGCGGACATAGAACATAGGCTCCAAAACAATTTATATTTGAAGTTTTGCGGTATATTTTAATTCCTAAATGGTGATGTGTAATAATATCTATTGTAAAATGATTTTCAAATATTTCAATATTCGGATGTTTTTTAGCTTGCCTCAGCAATGTACTTTCGATTTCAAAGCCTGTATTGTCTTTATGATGAAGGACTCTGTATTCGGAATGACCACCTTCTTTTGCAAGATCATACTTTCCTGATTCTTTTTTATCAAAATTTGTACCCCATTTTATTAACTCCTTAACCCTTTCTGTTGATTGGGTAATTGTTAGACGGACAATTTTTTCATTACACAGATCATCGCCAGCTATAAGAGTATCCCTGATGTGCTTTTCATAAGTGTCGGGAGTGTACATCACAGCAGCTATTCCTCCCTGAGCATATTTTGTAGCTGTTTCTTCGGCTTTTGATTTGGTTACAATAATAACTTTCCCATAATCAGCTACTTTTAAAGCATAAGATAAACCCGCAATTCCTGAACCTATAACTAAAAAATCAACTTTTTTTCTCATTTTAACGGAAAATAAATTAAATTTCAAAATTAATAAATATCCTTATTATCTATCA
>JAIOSH010000444.1 GCA_021107685.1 Bacteroidales bacterium
CTTATGCAACAGGACAGGAAGTTACTCATACTTTTGAGCCTAATGGTGCAGTTGATTTTTATACTGTTTGTTTAACTACTATATCTTATTCCCCTAATAGTGGTGATACTTGTGTAGCTGTTTCATGCCAGGATGTTTATATTGGCGGACAGTCTTCCGGTTATTTGTATGGACAGATTTTTGCAGGAAATACTCTCGCTGACGAAGGCTTAGTAAGTCTTATTGGATATACATCTAATAGCACATTCTATATGGATTTCGCTTTAATTGAAGGCCAGGGAGAATATCATTTTGATGATATACCTTCAGGGGAATATTACATAATTGCAGGATTAACTCCACAATCTGCTTATTTTTGGGATTATTTCCCAACATGGTACGAACAAGCATTATTCTGGTTCGATGCAACACCTATTACTCTTGGAGATCCGAATAATCCATATAACATTAATTTGATTCCAACAGGTTTTTATAACCCAGGAATAGGCGATGTTGAAGGCAATATTAAATATGGCGATGCTAAGGGGGACCCTGCTGAAGATATTGTAATCTTATTAATGGATGAGAATGAAAATCCTTTACATTACGTTTATTCTGATAAGGATGGATTATTTAATTTCAGTGATATAGCCTTCGGTACTTATAAAGTTAAAGCTGAAGTATTTGGAAAAACTTCTGAATCTGCTATCATAATACTTGATTCCGATAATCCAACAGTTAATATAGGTTTTGTAATTAACGGTGATAATGTTACACTTTCAATTGACGATAATTTACAAGGATTTGTATCACATTTAAGTGAAATTTATCCTAATCCTATCAATGAGAATGCTAATATTAAAGTTTCTATATTAAAATCAACACAGGTTAATATATCAATTTACAACCAGTTTGGTCAGTTGGTTTATACAATAGATGAAACTTTAGGTGCAGGTTCGCAAATAATTCCTGTTAATACTGTTGATTTATCAAATGGCTTTTATAGTTTACAAATTTTAACTTCTGATGGTTCTAAGTTCATAAGAAAATTTGTTAAAGCAAGGTAAGCAATTTAGTTAATAATTAGGCGAAAGGCAATCCAAATAATTAGGATTGCCTTTTTTTATATCATATTACTGAATTTAAGTATAAAAAAAGTATATAATTCTCACATTATGATACTTTTGGCAATGTAAATCTAAAGGCACTCCCTTTTCCTTCTTTGCTTTCAACCCAGATATCTCCACTATTTTTATTAACAAACTCTTTACATAATATTAAACCCAAGCCTGTTCCTTTTTCATTTGATGTTCCGCTTATAATAAAATCACTATCTATCCTGAATAATTTTTTAATATTTTCCTCACTTATTCCTATTCCCGTATCAATAACCGAAATTTCAATGAAATCTTCTCTATCCTCTGACAGAATTTTAATATCTCCTCCTTTGTGTGTGAATTTTATTGCATTTGATATTAAATTCCTTAATACTAATCCTGTCATATTTTTATCAGCATAAACCATTGTATTTGTTTGTATTTCGGATATTATTTTTATGTTTTTATTGTCTGCATTATTCTTTAATAGTGAAATATTATCATTTGTTATAAAGCTAATATCAAATAATTCCGGTCTCTGTTGTGTCAGTCCGATATGTGAACTTGCCCATTGTAAAAGATTTGTTGTTAATTCAAATAATGATTGGGCAGATTTATGCATTTCCTTTGTAAAAGATTTAATTTCTTCATCATCGTACTCTTCAGGATTTTCAGATAATATTTCCGATAGCACAAGTAGTGTATTAAAAGGACTTTTCAGGTCGTGAGCTATTATTGAGAAAAATTTATCTTTTGCAGCATTTGATTCTTTTAGCTCTTCATTAATGATTTTTAACTGGGTATTTAAAAAATCCACTTTATTTTTCTGAGCGAGTATTTCTTTGTTGACTTTTATCTTCAAACGATAACGACTATAAATAACAATAACCAATATTAATACTAATATTGATATTGCAATAAAAGAATTACGTAAATTGGTCTGTTTGGTGATTTTGAAACTTTGAATTTCATTATCTTTTTTTAAAGTCTGAATTTCAATTTCCTTCTTTTCTGTTTCGTATTTGGTTTGCATTTCAGCTATTTTATCGCTGCTTTCTTTAGTGTAAATACTATCCTTTATTTCTGAATAAAGTATATAATATTTCAAAGCTGTTTTATAATCATCTTTTGCGGAATATAAATTAAAAAAAGCATCATAACAATCTTTGATCAAGTCTTTTGCTTCAATTTCTATTGCTAAATTCAATCCTTGTTCAATATATAATATGGCTTTGTTATATATATTAAGCTTTGAGTAAATTTCTCCGGCATTTTTTAAGGAAATTGCAATACCATTTTTATTTCCAATTTCTTCAAAAATTTTCAATGATTTCAGATGATATTCCAAAGCTTTATCATATTTAAATGAATCTTTATAAAGAACAGCAATATTGTTTAAAAGAGAGGCTACACCATTTTTATTTCCAATATCTTCATATATTTTTATTGATTTCTGGTAATATTCTAAAGCCTTATTGTAATTTTTTAATTTATGATAGACGATTCCAACATTATTTAAAGAATAAACAATACTTGTTTTATCTCCAATTTTTTCATTTATTTTTAATGATTTAAGGTAATATTCCAAAGCCTTATCATAATTGCCTAAATACCAATAGACTATTCCAATATAATTTAAAGATACGGAAATCGCCTGGTTATTTTCTATTTCTTCACTAAATAGTAAAGATTTCAGAAAATATTCTAATGCTTTATCGAAATTACCTAATTTAATATAAACATTTCCAATATTGTTTAATGAATTTGCAACCTCTTTTTTATATCCTATTTTCTCACTTAATTTTAAAGATTTGAAAAAATATTCTAATGCATTATCAAAATTACCTAATTTACTATAAACATTTCCAATATTGTTTAATGCAATAGTAATACTATTATTATCTCCAATTTCCTCATTTATTTTCAATGATTTTAGAAAATATTCTAATGCTTCGTTGTAATTGCTTAAATGAGTGTATCCAGCACCAATATTGTATAAAGCCTTTGCTTCCCCTTTTTTATAATTTGCTTGCTGTGATAATTCTAATGCTTGTTGACCGTATTCTATTGATTTTTCAGGAGATATATTGCAATATTTATTTGCTAATTTATTTAAAGCATCAATTCGTTCATTACCGATAGCTGTTTCTACAATATTTTTAAGACTATCAATATTTTCTTGTGTAGTAGCAAATGAATAAATATTAAGAAAAGATACTATAATAAATAATACAATATTTTTCATAGTATAAAAATAACAATTTTTTATTACATACAATATAAATTATATAATTTCTGTATCAACAATTTTGTATAGCTTATCCGACCTTCTTAAAAAAGTTTTAACAGGAATTGAACAATTTTCACCTTTTACGGTTTTTTCAACATTTTTTAAATCTACCCTGATTTCTTTAATAATATCTTCATAAACTCCTGTTGTGGGTCCTATAATTTTAATTTCATCATCAATACTTAAAGAATGGGTTTCAATTTTAATTTCGGCAACATTAAGTTTTGAAAAAAAATTTGTAACTTTTCCGATATAAATTTTTTTCTTTGTTGCTTGCGAACCATATCGCTCTGTCCATTCTCCTGTTTTCCTGCCAAGATAATATCCGTCCCAAAAACCCCTGTTATAAACAGATTGTAATTTTTTATTCCATTTTTCAATATTTTCCTGGGTATAGTTACCCTCAAAATAAGCATTAACAGCTTCTCTGTAACATTTAGTAACTGTTTTCACATATTCCGGTGCCCTGCCTCTGCCTTCAATTTTTAATATTCTAACTCCTGTCTTTAAAATTTTGTCTAAAAAACTAATAGTATTTAGGTCTTTTGGCGACATAATATATTCGTTATCAATTTTTAATTCAATGCCTCCATCTTTATCAGTTACTTTATATGGACGTCTGCAAATTTGCAGACAAGCTCCCCTGTTGGCTGACAAATTAAAATTATCTAAGCTTAGGTAACATTTACCGGAAATAGCCATACATAAAGCACCATGAACAAAAACCTCAATTTTAACCAATTTCCCGGACGGACCTGTTATTTTTTCTCTTTCAATTGTTTCAATAATCAATGCTAGCTGATTTAAATCCAATTCTCTTGCAGTAACCATAACATCAGCATATTTAGAGTAATATCTGACAGCTTCAATATTGGTAATATTACACTGGGTTGATATATGTACTTCCATGTTTGCTGAATTTGCATATTGAATAACTGCCTGGTCAGAAGCAATGATTGCGGAAATATTATTTTTTTTAGCAGCATCAACTATTGATCGCATCAGTTCAAGCTCTGAATCGTATATAACCGTATTTAGTGTAATATAAGAACGAAGATTATTTTCTTTACAAATACTTGAAATTTTTTCTATATCTATCAAAGTGAAATTTTTTGAGGATTGAGACCGCATATTCAATTGCTCAATACCAAAATAAACAGCATCTGCTTTGCCTTGGATTGCAGCAGTCAGAGATTCATAAGAACCAACAGGTGCCATAAGTTCAATATCCTGAGGTTTCATATCAAAAAATTTTTACAATGTATAAAAAAAATTGGTTGAAAAGCAAGTAAAATCAAATAAAAAATCATTCAATCTTTGAAGATAATGGATTTGCCAAACCTGAAAATTTTGTTAATTCCATTTTTACGGAACCAACAATAATAGCAGATTTAGCTAAAATAGGTATATGATTTTTATCATCAGTTATCCACATTGACATAGGATAAGTGTTACTAAAAACTTCACCCTTAGCCATCATAGGTTTAAATTTCAGACAACGGAATTTTCCAAGGCTTATCTCTATTTCTTCAATTCCTTCGTAGATAATTACCGAAGTATAGACAGAATCATCAAGAAAAAAATTTATTGGCAGATAATCATCAACCTTTAAGTTAGAAAAATCAAGAGTTCGTGAGTAATAAAAAGCTGAAATAATATCCTGAACATTTGGTGGTATTTGCATAGAATCAGTTCTACTTATTACATAATGCTCAAATTGATTGAAATAAACATCATCGTCTTTCACATAACCGCCTTCACGAGTTCGTCTAATAAATAAATATGGGATAAGAGCTTCTTTATCTATATATGAATCAAACTTATCATGAACCTTAAAAAACCAGTTAAACAAACCCTTTGACCTACCTTCTGTATCAATATGAAAAACTTCTCTGCCATAAAATGTTTTATTAGTATTTTTTACCTCAACAATACCGGTTCCTGCGGTAATCCTACCTGTGAGCCATGCATCGTAATAAAAGTGATATTTAAGCACTTCTCCTGCTTTAAATGCCTCATTTTTTACAGTCTGAAGTGTCTGTGCACAGGAAACATTTATTGCTATGCTTGCTATTATTATTATTATAAATTTTTTAAAACCCATTTGTAACTATTCGGTGTTAAAAAGTTTGGAGTGTCTAAAATGCCTAAAATACTTAGAGTGCCTAAAGTACTTAAAGTTTTAAATTCTTACCAATTGAAGAAAAAATAGCAAGTATTTTATTCGCTTCTGATAACTTAATAATACTAATTGCGAATTTTTTAGTTCTACTCTCTAAATGTTTGCTAAATTCTTTATTTTCCATTTAAAAACTTTAGGCACTCTAAACTTTTTATACTGAGCGAAGTCGAAGTATAGTTCACTTTAAGAACTGATTATTTACAACTATCTGATTAACTACAATATTAATAATTTTTTTCGGTACAATAATTATTTTTCTAATTTGCTTTCCAATAATCCACTTTTGAGCCTGATCATCAGAAACAACAAGCTTTTCAATCTCTTTTACAGGCATATCAACAGGTAATTCTAATTTAAAACGCATTTTCCCATTAAACGATACAGGATAAATAAAAGTATTTTCTTTAATATATTCTTTATTAAAAACAGGAAATGTTGCATAAGTAATACTTTTATTATTTCCCAATAATAGCCATAATTCTTCTGCAATATGGGGAGCATAGGAACATATCAATACGGTTAGATCTTCAAGTATAGCTTTTTTCGTACATTTTAAATCAGTAAGTTCATTTACGCATATCATAAAAGTGCTTACAACTGTGTTAAATGAAAAACGTTTAATATCTTCCTGAATTTTTTTAATTGTTTTATGAAGAATTTTTAGTTCTTCTTTTGTTGGGGTTTCATCCGAAACATAAAAGTTATTCTGTTCATCGTGGTAAAGACGCCAAAATTTTTTAATAAAACGAAATACTCCCTCAATACCTTTTGTATCCCAAGGTTTGTGGCTTTCCAAAGGTCCTAAGAACATTTCATACAACCTGAAAGTATCTGCTCCGTATTTTTCGATTAAATCATCAGGATTTTGAACATTATGCTTTGATTTGGACATCTTTTCTATTTCCCAGCCACAGATATATTTTCCTTCTTCAAGAATAAATTCTGCATCACAAAATTCCGGTTGCCATTTTTTGAAAGCCTCAATATTTAGAATATCATTATCAACCAGATTAATATCAACATGTAATCTGTTTGTTTTATAATTATTTCTTATATTATATGAAACAAATTTGTTAGTCCCTGTTATTCTGTAAACAAAACTGGAACGTCCCTGTATTTTTCCTTGGTTGATAAGCTTTTTAAAAGGTTCTTCTTCGCATACAAGTCCCAGATCATAAAGGAACATATTCCAGAACCTGGCATAAATCAAATGACCGGTTGCATGTTCATCTCCTCCAAGATAAAGGTCGATATCTCTCCAATAATTATTGGCTTTTTTTGAAAAATACTCTTTATCATTATGTGGATCCATATATCTGAGATAATATCCGCTGGAACCGGCAAAACCCGGCATAGTATTAGTTTCAAGAGGATAACCTTCATCAGTAACCCAATTTTTGGCTCTTGCCAAAGGTGGTTCACCCGATTCGGTGGGTAAATATTTATCAACTTCCGGCAGTTTTAAAGGGAGCTTACTTTCATCAAGGGTATAAGGAATTCCATTTTTGTAATAAATAGGAAATGGCTCTCCCCAATATCTTTGACGGCTAAAAATTGCATCTCGCAAACGATAATTCACAGTTCCATATCCAACTCCCATTTCCTCAATTCGGTTAATAGTTTTTTTTATTGCTTTTTTTACTTCCATTCCATTAATAATACCCGAATTTACCATCTTACCCTCTTTAGAATCATAAGAATCTTCCCAGCTAAATGGGTCTGATAGTTCTTCGCCATCTTTAACAACTACCTGTATAATAGGAATATTAAAATGCCTTGCAAATTTAAAATCCCTGCTATCATGAGCCGGAACAGCCATAATAGCACCTGTTCCATATCCCATCAAAACATAATCAGCAATCCAAATTGGAATTTCTTTACCATTCACAGGATTAATTGAATACGCCCCTGTAAATTCTCCGGTTATGTTATTTATTTCAGCAATTCTTTCACGTTCCGAACGATTTTTTGCCCATTTAATATATTCCATTACTTTTTCCTCTCGGTCGGGAGTTGTAATTTTTTCAACGAGTTCATGTTCAGGAGCCAGCACCATGAAAGTTGCACCCCATAATGTATCAGGACGAGTAGTAAAAACTTCTATACATATCCCTTTTAAATCCTCCCTAAAGGGCAGGGGTGTGGTTTTTTCTTCTTTGGAGGGGGTGGGGGAGAAATGAAATCTTACCAAAGCCCCTTCTGATCTGCCAATCCAATTTCTCTGCATTTCTTTTAATGATTCAAACCAATTAATTTTCTCAAGTCCGTCAAGCAGCCGTTGTGCATAAGCAGTAATTCTTAACGACCATTGTTTCATCAGTCTGCGTTCAACAGGATGTCCGCCTCTTTCCGAAAAGCAATCCTGAACTTCATCATTAGCCAATACTGTACCTAAAACAGGACACCAGTTGACCATTGCATTCGATAAATAAGCAAGTCTGTAATTCATGAGAATTTCCTGCTGTTCTTTTTCATTCAAATTTTTCCATTCATCTGCAGTAAATTCCCGAACCTCACAACAGGCAGCTTGAACTTTTTTATTTCCATTTGTTTCAAATTCTTTTATAAGTTCATTAATATGTTCGGCTCTATTTGTATTATTATTGTACCAATGTTCAAAAAGTTGAATAAATGTCCATTGAATCCATTTATAATAAGATGGATCACTGGTTCTGACCTCCCTGTCCCAATCAAAGGAAAAGCCAATCTTATTAAGTTGTTCTTTATATCTGTCAATATTTTTATATGTAGTTATTTCAGGATGAGTTCCTGTTTGGATAGCATACTGCTCTGCAGGTAAACCGTAAGCATCAAATCCCATTGGGTGAAGGACATTATATCCTTTTAACCGCATATATCTTGAATAAATATCAGAAGCTATATAACCAAGCGGATGACCCACATGTAAACCTGCACCTGACGGATATGGGAACATATCCAGTACATAATATTTAGGTTTATTATAATCTATTTTCGCTTTATATGTTTTGTTTTCTGCCCAATATTGTTGCCACTTTTTCTCTATTTCATTAAAATTATATTCCATATTTCAATTTTGGATTTTAGATTTTAGATTTACGGTTTCATTAATTGAACCGTTAATTTTGAATTTGCGAAATTATGAAAAGAAGATAAAAAATTGAACACTTATTTTATTAATTGTTAATAAAAAAAAATAGAAAACACTAAAAAGCATATTATTTTTACTTGCTGAAAATCAAATTTATCTTTTTATGAGTAAAAAGAAAAATAGAAAAAAAAATCAAATTCCTTTAATTCAGGTTATCCAGCACTATGAACAAGGTAATTATTCAAGGGCAAACGAATTATTGAAAAAAGCTAAAATAACATCTGAAGAAAGCGGTATCGCAAAGCAATTAAAAGTTGAAATTGCAAACCAGGTTTCAATATCATACTTTAAAGAATACAAGTTTAAAGAAGCAATTCAATGTGCTGAATCAACTTTTAATATTCAGCCAAAGCCGGAATATCCCCTGCCAAATGCTAACACAAATATAATTATTGGATTATCTCATCTGTTTTTAGGAAATTATAATGATGCTATACAATATCTTAAATCTACACACAATAACCCTGAAACCTCTTCATTTTACTTTTATTATATTTTAGCCGAATTATATAATAATCAATACGAATCATGTAAGTCAATAGTTGAATTTAACAATTTAAATAAAGAATATTTGGAACAAATTCCGGATAACAAAAAAGCATGGTTACAAGCTGTTTTTTATCTAATAAAAAATAAGTTTTTGGCATGTAGCAATAAATTAAAGGAAATTAATACTGAAAGTCATGTACAAACCCGTAACCTGGAATTTTTAATTAATTATTTAAACAAGAAACGCTTTAAACAGGAATATCAGGGACTAAAACCTCTATATAAATTTCTTTCCGGTTTTGAGCTTTCATTCACTGAAGAGCTATTCTTACACCATTTCCAGAATATTAAACAATATCATAAAAATATTAAATCAAAAATTAAAAATAAAGATTTATCCGATAATATCAACAACTTATGCTTTAATGCTATTCCTCTTGATGAAAGGATTCTGGATTTATTTATTTCTGATAATGAATTAAAAGACAATTTTAAATACATTATCTATAATAATGTGAACGCTTTAGTATCTGATTTTAATATTGAATACAATAACGATGGAAATTATGAATTAGCAAACAGATATATTAATAAGTTCCGTAATTATTTTTTTCAAATCCCTGAATCTGTTTTTCTATATTTATCATTTACTCACATGTTGGATTATTTAAAAGATGATCTTTTTTTTAGAAATATTCTTTATTATATTAATATTAACCGTAAAACA
>JAIOSH010000316.1 GCA_021107685.1 Bacteroidales bacterium
AATTCTGATGGAATCAAGTATAAAACAGCATAACCATTTCCAATATCACCATTTAAACGTAATTTGTGTAATGTTTCATAATCGACTTGATTTTTAAGAAATACCTTAACTTCCATTTCCTCTTTTCTCCATCCGTCAGCATAAGCAGAAAAAGTAAAGAGAATTGCAAAAAATACAAATATTAATCTTTTCATTATTAAAAATTTTATTGTTTGTTAATAAAAACTAATTATTTGCGATAAAACTAATATATCTCGTTATTCTATTGATATCACTTCTTTGAAGTAAGATTCAATTCTTTCTTTATTTGAAACTAAATTACTAAACTGCCTGTCAACTACATCGCTAAATCTTGCAAGCACTTTTCTGTTTATTTCTTCCTGAGCTTCAAAGACTGCAACAGGGCGAAATTTCAAACCCCATCTTTCATATTGTAAGATATTTACAGTAACATCTTTTGTCTTATCATTGTTAGGTATGCCAAATAAAAAAACAGGCTTTTCCATACCGTTAATGCAAAAATCCATTGTGTACATCCCTTTGGGATCATGCTCATTATCAAAATAATCCAACTTTAATCTGTCAGGCGGAATTATTTGTTGTATATATATTCTGAAATCGTCCATAAAAGTTGAACGTGCCCTTTCTCTTGAAAGATATTCAATATCAGTTATTTTAATTAATCCCTGTATGAATGAAAATAACGCATTTCCAAAATCATCATCTTTAATATTTTTGTTTAGTTCTCCATTGTTATTGTCTATTTCGTAATTAACCAGCGCATTGTCAATAATATTTCCTCGCGTGCCTTTAAAAATATCATTCACATCCATATCATAACTCAGGTGCATTAAAGTATGTCCTTCATCTGTTAATTGCCAGATGGTTCCTTTTTTTTGTAAGACAATGCAATATTCATCTCCATCTTCAAATGAAAAGGGAACAAAAACCTTATAACGATTACTTCCTTCCTGAAATAATTCTATTTCTTTACAAATCGTTGATTGAAATTCTTTTAAAATTATGTTTTCTGTCATTTTTAAAATATTTTTTGTTGTGCACCACTTGGAATAATAATATTACACTCTTTTATCATCAGGTTTATTGCCCCTGTTAAGTCTGAGTATTTATTTGTTGTTTCCGCAAAAACTTCTTCTTTGTTGTAGCCTGTTAGTTGATATTTTTCTGTTGCCTGATGTATATGAAAATCATAAAATTTTTGATTTTCTAATTTGTTATGATGCCGGTGGCTTTTGCCATTATACCTTCTTATCTTTATAAAATATTTCCATAATGCAAAAATAAGTTAATAATTTTTTATTCTTCCTCCTCCCCAAACAATGCCTTACCAATAGGGTATTTTATATCATAGTTGATGATGAAGTCTAATTCTTTTCTTCAGTAAAACCGTAATGCTAGGCTAATACTTTGTCGATTTGGTCTATGATTAATTTTAACGTTCCTTATTGGATAATAAACCTTTCTATATGAACTATATCATTATTTATTAATTTCAGGTAATATATACCTTTTTTAAATTCAGAAAAATTTAATTTTTTAATGTATTTATCCGAATTGCAGTTAAATGATTCATTATAAATTACCTGCCCCTGAATATTTATTACATACAGATCAAAATGTTCGTTCAATCTTTCTATTAAAATATTAAAAATTCCATTTGAAGGATTAGGTGATAGAGTAATACTATGATTATTAATTATTTCAGTAATATTAGTACAAGTATCAAAAGTTATTGTAATTGAATCAGTACCTTGACAATTATATTCATTAGTTACAATTACATAATATATTTGAGATCCGATCCCAACTCCGGTTGAATCAATGATTATGGTTTGAGTTGTATCGCCTGTTGACCAAATATAAGAAGCTCCGGGGTTTTCAGCATCCAATATTATTGACTCATAACAGCAAATAGTAGTATCATTTCCCAAATCAACAACAGGAACAGGAGCAATGGTTAAAGTCATATCATCGCTAATATCATCACCTTGTCCGTCGTAAGCAGTTAAAGTCAGTATCACGGAGCCTGAATTAATATCATCTGTACTTGGTGTATATATAGGATTTAAAATAGTATTATCGTTAAATGTTCCTGTTCCTGTTGTTGTCCATAATAATGAATTATAATTTGTAGCATTTCCTGAACATGTGAAAGTATTACCGGCACAAATTGTAGCATCAACACCTGCATTAACTGTTAGTATTGATGCCGGTGGCAAAACAATATAATCTATCCAGCAACAATCACTCCCGCTTGAAACGTAAGTATCTTTCAAATATACCCATTTAAAAGTATGTTCACCTGCTGATACGGGATAAACAACCTTTGACCAAGCTTCATTACCGGACCATTTATCTTGTATAATATTATCAATGAAAAAAATCAAATAATCATAAGCTTCCTCAGAAGATACTTTTTTGTAAAATGAAATAGAATCATTACTCATTAATTCATAAACAAGTATGAGTTGTGATGATTGCGAATCTCCAATGCTTCCTGATTTTGCACAATATGCACCCTCATAAGGATTTGAGCTTGTAATTATCCATGGGCTATCACCACTGAAAGTCCAGTTAAACTGGCTAAAATCTCCGGTTTCCCAGTCTTCAACAATCAAGCCTATAGTTATGTAATAATCATATTGCGCATAAAATAAACCTGAAGAAAAAACATAATTAAAATCCACAGTTGTTCCATTTTGGGCTGAAGGATTGACAGTTACGTTAAAAACAGCATAATCAGTTTGACCTGAGGAAAGTGTTCCGAAATTATATGTAGCATTATTAATAGTAATATCACCATTAGTTGTTGATAAATTACCAATAGAATTTATAGCATCACTGCTTCCAATATTTGTTGTTGTAATAATAATATCTGCAGTTTCTCCGGGATCTAACCTGCCATTATTATTACCTGTTGGATCTAAAACGTCTAATTCTCCGAATTCTATGTATGGAGCATGAGCCTCAATAGTAAAATTGCTTGTCCATGTATTATTTCCATCATAAGCTGTAACATCAAATAATACACTATGTCCGTCAGGGATTAATTCCGAAACATTAAAAGCAAAACCATCTGTTATAGTAATTATTTCATTTGCAGGGATAGTCCCGTAATATTCAATATTATCAGTTATTGTAATAAAACTATCATTTGTATTCAATTCAACTGTAACATTATTTGCCTGTTGTGAGCCAACATTTTTCATTCCTAATGAAAGAAGGATTGATTCGCCATAATCCATTAAACCATTACCATTGCCGCTATTATCATTAATTTCATAGTTTTGTTGAACAACATAAGGTCCATTTGAATTTACAGTAATATAATTTTCTTTTATTTTAGTATCGGAACAACTATCATTGCTGACTGTTAATGTAACATCATATATTCCGGGAATCTCATAAATAATATTTGAAGGGTTAATTGCATTTGATGTTAAAGGTGTACCACCATTAAATATCCATTCCCATGAATTGACAGTACCCGTTGAAAGGTCAGTAAAATTAACGCTTTCACCAGGGGATATTATAGTAACATCAGCGGTAAAATCAGCAAGAACGTCATTATCGTATATAACAATATCGTCAATATACATCATATTTCCATGACCATTATATGATTCAAACATGATTTTTACATTGGCATTACCTGCCCATGGGCTGAGGTCAAGATTATGGCAGTCATCACCATAACCAACACCACACCAATCGCCGGCAGATGAAGGGACAAAATCACTTGTAGTTGGCGCATGTGTTGCAAAATCTTCGCCTGCTTCAAATATTCTTTCCCAGCTTATTCCACAATCAGTTGAAATATAAATAATAACAGAATCCTTTCGTGAAGAATTATATATTGCATAAGCATGAGTAAATTGAAAGTTTACACTAGTATGTCCTGTAAAATTCAACAAAGGAGTGATAAGCCTGTCTCTTTGTCCGGTTGAAGTGTATTCATAGAAGTTCATCCATGCAGATTTTCGGCTTGGTAAATTACCGGAAAGCTTATAATATCCATCCCACGTAATATTACCGTCGGGATTTTCAATTGTCCAGTAATCCTTAAATGTAGCAACTTCAAAGGTTTCTACAAAAGGTAATGCCAGTCCGCCTGAATTAATTAAATTTGATTTTGTTATGCTATTACTTCCATTAGAATTTGTAACTGTTAAAGTAACAGAATATATTTTAGCTTCATTAAATTGAACTTCCGGGTTTTGGGAATTTGCATTAGTACTATTAACAAAAGTTACTGTATTTGGAATAAAAGACCATTGCCATTGATTTGGTGTATTTAAAGATAGATCCGTAAATAAAAATGTTGTTCCGACACAGGCATTTGTTTCATCAACATCAAAATCAGCCACAGGCATTGCATCGTCAGTAACAGTAATATAGTCTGTTTTAGTAATTGTATTTGAGCCGTTCCAATTAGTAACTGATAGAGATACTGCATAAGTTCCTGGTGTGTTATAATAAATATTTTCAGGGTTTTGTACATCTGAGGAAGAAGGATTGCCTCCTGAGAAAGTCCATGACCAGGAATTTGGTGTATGTTCCGAAAGGTCAGTAAAACAAACACAACTGCCTGTTAACACTGTAGTTATATTAGCAGTAAAATCTGCAACATGTTCTAAGGGTGGTTTAACACCTGTAAGAGCAGCCTGGTTATTGGAATAACTATGTGTTCCGGGATGCAGATTTGATACATAATAATAACCATTATATAAACCGC
>JAIOSH010000442.1 GCA_021107685.1 Bacteroidales bacterium
CTGATGAAAAAATAATTGATTTCTTAGGATTTATTCAGGAATCAGAACAATATAAGCAAATTTTTATACGTCCTGAAGTTTTGAAGAAGATTGAGACTGCATTTAATAAAGAAATGCTGAGTGAAATAAAAAACGACACAGAAATAGATTTTTCAGTTATGAAAGCAAAGCTTTTCCAGTACCAAAAAGAAGGTATTGAATTTGCTGCTTTTCGCGAGGGAGCAATCATAGCAGATGAGATGGGGCTTGGCAAAACCCTTGAAGCTATTGGAACAGCTTTGATTAAAAAAGAAATATATGGCTTTAAGAAAACTTTAATTATTTGCCCTGCTTCGATAAAAGAACAATGGAAACGTGAAATTGAACATTTTTCTGACGAAAAAGCCACTATTGTTGAAGGTTTACCTTATAACAGGGAAGAAATATATAAAACTTCTGCAGATTATTTCCTGATTGTAAATTATGAAACGGTTTTGCGAGATTCTTTAGCAATAAATAAATATAGTCCTGATTTTATAATATTAGATGAGGCGCAACGAATTAAGAATTACTCAACACTTACTTCAAATTCTATTAAATCATTAAATAAAAAACATTCCCTTGTAATTACAGGTACACCTATTGAAAACCGCTTAATTGATCTGTACTCTATAGTTAATTTTATTGACCCTAAATTTTTATCTCCATTATGGGAATTTTCATACCAACACTGTTATTTTGACCAAAACCAAAAAAATAAGATTACAGGTTATTATAATCTGCTGAATTTAAAAAATCGATTGAACTCCATTTTAATACGAAGAGAAAAAAAAGATGTACTAAAACAGCTTCCTAATGTCAGCCAGATAGATATACCTGTTGAAATGCACATAAAACAAAGGGAATATCATGCATCCTATGCAAGTGGAATTGCAAAGATTTTAAGTAAAAAATTTATCACCCCTTTTGATATGCAAAGATTAATGCTTTTGTTATCAAAAATGCGCATGGTTTGCGATTCAACCTATCTTGTAGATTTGGAAACTAATTTCTCACCTAAGTTATTAGAGCTTACACATATTCTTATTGAAAAATTAGATATAAAGAATAACAATCGAAAAATTATAATTTTTTCGGAATGGAAACGTATGAACAAAATTATTGGCAAAATGTTGCGCGACAATGATATTGGTTTTGTTGAACTACATGGGAGCATACCTGTTAAAAACAGGGGAAAGCTTATACGTGAATTTGAACAGAATGAAAATTGTAAAGTTTTTGTGTCAACCGAAGCAGGTGGTACCGGCTTAAACCTCCAGGTTGCCGATACTGTTATTAATTTTGAATTACCATGGAACCCGGCAAAGAAAAATCAACGTATAGGACGTATCGACCGTATCGGGCAAAAAAGTGAAAATCTGACTGTGATTAATTTTATTACTAAAGATTCTATTGAGATGAAAATAGCCTCAGGGCTGATGCTTAAACAAAATCTTTTTGAAAGTGTTTTAAGCCCTAAAAATAAAACAGAAACTGTTGATTTTTCTGAAAAGGGAAGGGCGCAATTTTTGAACCAATTACAAGAAGTAATGAGTGATTTTGAAGAACCTGTTACTGTTGAATCGGATATAGAAGAAAAAGAAATTGAAAAAGCTCCCGAAAACATTGTTGATCTTGCGAGTGAGATTGAAGAAGAAAGCCCTGTAGAAAAAGATACTATAAAATCCGAAAAGGAAAAAGATTTGGAAACAAAACCATCTGAATCAACTCAACAAACTGTCATTGAATTAGAACAAGTTATGAATCAGGGTTTGGGATTTCTTTCAGGATTGTTTAAAATGGCAACAGGTAAAGATTTAGCAACAGGTGAACAAAGTATTACAGTTGATAAAGAAAGCGGTGAGGTTACTATGAAATTTAAATTGCCAATATAATAAAAATATTTTTTATGAACAATGAAGGTTTTTCAATATTAGATTATGCGGTCTTTATAGGTTATGGATTATTAATTGTTTTTGTTGGGTTATGGGTGTCAAGGAAGAAAAAGGGTGAAAAAAAGACAGCAAAGGATTATTTTTTAGCAAGCAAATCGCTTCCTTGGTGGGCAATAGGTGCATCGCTAATTGCAGCAAATATATCTGCTGAGCAATTTATTGGAATGTCTGGTTCAGGCTATGCTATTGGTTTGGCTATAGCTTCGTATGAATGGATGGCAGCAGCTACGTTAATATTAGTTGGTAAATTTTTGTTGCCCATTTTTTTGGAAAAGAAAATTTTCACAATGCCTCAATTCCTCGAAATTAGGTATGATAGTAGGGTGCGTACTGCATTAGCAATTTTTTGGCTATTTGTTTATGTTTTTGTTAATCTTACTTCTGTATTATATTTAGGAGCTTTAGCATTAAAAACCATAATGGGTGTCCCAATGATATATGGTATTATAGGACTTGCATTATTTGCAGCTATTTATTCAATTTATGGAGGATTAACAGCAGTTGCATGGACTGATGTGGTACAGGTAATTTTTCTTGTAGGGGGTGGTTTACTTACAACTTATTTAGCTTTGGATGCTGTATCAGGGGGACAAGGTTTTATTGCAGGATTTTCTGAATTAATTGAAAAAGCACCTGAGAAATTTGATATGATATTAGAAAAAGGTCAACTGATGATACCTGATGGTAGAGGTGGTTTAAAAGATGCTTATTTAGATTTGCCGGGCATCAGTGTTTTAATTGGTGGTATGTGGATTGCCAACTTGTCTTACTGGGGTTTTAACCAATATATTATACAAAGAGGTCTTGCTGCTAAAAACATCAGAGAAGCTCAACGTGGTGTTATTTTCGCAGGTTATCTCAAAATTTTAATGCCTTTGATAGTAGTTATTCCCGGTATTGTTGCTTTTGTTTTAAATGCTGATCTTATTGACCCTGAAACTGGAATGATAGTTAATGATAAAGCATATCCCTGGTTATTGCATAAGTTTATCCCAACAGGTATTAAAGGTCTTGCTTTTGCAGCTCTTGCCGCTGCAATTGTATCCTCTTTAGCTTCTATGATAAACAGCACTTCAACGATTTTTACAATGGATATTTATAAAAGGTTTATTTATAAAAAAGTTTCTGATACACAAATGGTTACCGTTGGTAGAATAACAAGCTTGATCGCTTTAATAATTGCTGTATTAGCAGCTAAACCATTATTAGGTAATTTAGATCAGGCATTTCAATATATCCAGGAATTTACAGGAATGGTAACTCCCGGTGTTTTAGTTATATTTGGTTTTGGTATGTTCTGGAAAAGAGCTACGGCAAATGCCGCACTTTGGGTTGCAATTCTTACAATTCCTATGGCTTGGGCGTTTAAATTGTTATTGCCCGGATTCCCATTTTTAGACAGGATGGGAGTTATCTTCTTATTGCTAAGTGCAGTTCTTATTATTTTTAGTTTGCTTGAATCTAAAACTGATGACCCTAAAGGAATAACCTTACCAAAAGGGTTTTTCAAAACAGGTACACCATTTAACATTGGAGCATTAGGAATATGTATTATTCTTGCTTTTCTTTATATTTGGTTTTGGTAATAATTTATAAAAAATAAAAATGATGACTAAACAACTAAATATTCTTTTGGTTGAGGATTTATCATCTGATGCTGAGTTAATCAAACTTGAATTAAAAAAAGAAAAGATAAATTTTATATTAAAAACAGTTGATAATAAAAAGGATTTTCTTTTTGCACTTAAACAATCCAAACCTGATATAATTCTTTCGGATTTTAATTTACCACAATTTGATGGTTTAGAAGCTCTTGAAATAAGTAAAGAGAAATTTCATGAGATACCTTTCATATTTGTAACAGGAACATTAAATGATGAAACTGTAGTTGGTTGTATTAAAGCCGGTGCCTGGGATTATGTGATAAAGGAGCATCTTGTTCGCCTTGGACCTGCTGTTAAACAGGCTTTAAAATTAAAAGGAGAAATTGAAGATAAGAAAAATGCAGAAAATGCTTTACGAAAAAGTGAAGAACGTTTCAGATCATTAATACAAAATTCTTCTGATATTATTACTGTTATTGATAAATCGGGTAAAGTATTATATCATAGCCCTTCGGCAGAACGTATTTTAGGGTATAAATTAAATGAGATTCAGAAAAAAAATTACATATTTGAATTAATACACACTGATGATATTGAAGAAACAAAAAAAATATTTAGTAATATTCTAAACGATTTTTCGAAAATATTTAAAATAGAGTATAGGATACTTAGCAAAAAAGGAAACTGGATATATTTGGAAAGTTTTTGTTCCAATCAATTAAATAATAAGTCTATTAATGGTATTGTCTTAAATTCAAGGGATATTACAGAACGTAAACGGGCTGAACAGATACAGAA
>JAIOSH010000455.1 GCA_021107685.1 Bacteroidales bacterium
TTCGGCTATTGAATCTTTGGAAAATATTCCTTCGGTTAATGTTGATATAGAAGGAAATGTCAGCTTGCGCGGCAATTCTGATTTTACTGTTTTGATTGATGGTCGCCCCAGCGTACTCGAAGGCAGTGATGCCCTACAGCAAATACCGGCAAATACAATAGAGAAAATTGAAATAATTACAAACCCTTCTGCAAAATATGACCCTGACGGAATTGCAGGTATTATTAATGTTATTTTAAAAAAACAAATAAAATCCGGTTTTAATGGAATTATTAATGCTTCGCTAGCAACAGGCAATAAATACAGCACTGATATTTTACTGAATTACAGAACCGGTAAAATTAATCTCTTCGGCGGAATTGATTATTATAATCGCGAAATGAAAGTAACCGGTGAATCTGAGCAACAAACATATTACGACGATACTACTAATTATTTAATATCAGATATTGAACGTATTAAAATCCCTGAGGGTTATAGTTTTAATGCAGGTCTGGATTATTATTTAGATAAAAAATCTACTTTATCCTTTTTGGGGAAATATGGCTATTACAATTTTGAACGTAATTTTAATTCCAATCTTTATTCGTATTCATCTCCTGTTTTATCCGACATATATTCCATTGCTAAAAGTTCTATGAAGCGTGATGGTAACTATTATAACATTACAACTAATTTCCTTCATAAGTTTAGTGACAATGGACATGAATTATCTGCAATGGCTTATTTTTCCGAAAGAAAGAGTGATGTTACTGAAGATATGGATGAGTATGCAGCTAATAATGACTGGATAATTGCTGATGATGATCCTAGTAGAATCAGGACAGAGGAAGATGGTAATTCATGGGATTTCAGAGTAAAAACAGATTATTCAAAGCCAATCAGGACAGAGGGACGTATAGAAGCAGGATATCAAAGCCGCTTGAATTTTCAAAATGAAGAGTATAAATATAATGAATTTGATGTAGATCAGAATATCTGGGTCAATAATGAAGAGAATAACAATGAAATGGATTTTACCCGTAATATCCACTCATTATACTTTATCTTTTCGGATCAAATAAAAAAAATTCATTATCAACTGGGTTTGCGCGGAGAATATACATACAGGAATATCCAAAACAAACAATCTCCCGATGCTTATGTAATAAACCGTATTGACCCGTTTCCTACAATACATTTATCAAAACAGTTTCCTAATGAGCATCAGCTTATGGCAAGTTACAGCCGCAGGATAAAACGTCCGAGAGGTAGATATTTGGATCCTTTCCCAAATTATTTAAATTCATATAATATCAGAATAGGTAATCCCGACCTGAAACCTGAATATATTGATTCTTACGAATTAGGTTACCAAAAAAGAATAAAATCATCATTTATTGCAGTAGAAGCATATTATCGTATTACTAATGATAAAATCACAAGAATCAGAGCATTACAGGAAAATGAAATTATGATGATAACTTTTGAGAATTTAGATAAGGATTATGCTTTAGGAACGGAAATAATGGCAAACATTTATGCAACAAAATGGCTGCAAATTAATGCAAGTGTAAATCTTTATAATTACCGGATCGAAGGTGAATTAATTAATGAAGACGTTGAACAAAACAGTAATAATTTTGACGGCAGATTAAATACTACTTTTAAATTTAACAAGGATACACGTTTGCAAATTATGGGCTTTTATAAAGGTCCCTCAGTTACGGCTCAGGGAGAAAGGCAAGAGTTTTTTGCAGCAAATATTGCGTTTCGTCGCGATTTTTTTAAACGCAATTTAACAATGACATTAAAAGTAAGAGATATATTCGGAACAATGAAGTATGATTATACCACAACAGCTGAGGACTTTTATTCTTATAATAATTTTAAAAGAGAATCTCAGATTGTTACATTAAGTTTAAGCTATCGTATCAATAATTACAAAAAGGAAAAACGCGAAACCGAAGAAGTAAGTCCGGATTTTGATGAGGATTTTTAGATTTTGGGTAGTTCTATTTTTAGTGGAAGGGATTGTTGAAGTTAGAAGACGGAAGACAGAAGACGGAAGAGATTTTACTTCAAACTTTCGACTTGCTCTTTAGGGCGTTATGTTATAATAATTTTTACATATAGAATACATCCGGTCAATAGATTTATCAAATAAAATTTATTATCATTTGTTTAGAAATTAATTTTGAAGATTATTAATTACAATTTAGCGGGCTAACGTTTAAGTTATGTGCTTTATCTGGTATTCTCATTTAATTTTGTATATACTTTTTTCAACATTAACTCTTTCACCAAATTCCCAAATGATTTGTTTTCAATTATTTTATCAAATATATCCTGATTCTGGTCCATTCGTTCAATCAGTTCATTTAAAACATCAATAATTTCAGAAAGCAGGGCTTTCTCATCTTTTGCTCTTTTAATGCCTGCCTCGCTTAAACCATCCAACTCACCATCTTCTCCTTTTATCAAATCAATAGAGCCTTCTTTTATCTTTTGTAAACGGTAATATTCCATTGCAATCTCATCTGAAAGTTGCAAACGGTCTGACAGCTCCTTTTTTGGCAATTTTGTTTGAAGCAGTTTTGCATAAGCATAAAACTTTTCAAATTCAGGTTCTTTAAAAGGCATTATCTGAGCAAGAAAAGAGTAAAGATTTGTCCAGGTTCGTAAACTCTTTTTGAATTCATCTTTTTCATCTTCTGTCTCAATTGACTTGAACCTATCAATTGCCGGGTCAATGTATGCATATAGTTGCGATTGTAGTTTTGCAAATTGAGACGTACAGCCGACTTGTTGAGACGCACGGCCGTGCGTCTGTACCGGGCGAAAATAAATATTTGCAAAAGCATCAATTTCCGATTGCCGGAAGATTTGCTTTTCGTCCAATTTCAATTTTAAATCAAAAAGGTGATTAATCTCCGGTTCTTCTGCTACAATTGTTTTTTCATAATAAGGTTGGAAAGATTCAAAAATGGTTTCTCTGTCATTTGCAAAATCTAAAATAAAAGTATCTTCTTTACCAGGAACTGTTCGGTTTAGCCTTGAAAGTGTCTGAACAGCCTTAACACCTGAAAGTTTTTTATCGACATACATTGTATGCAACATTGGCTGGTCAAAACCTGTTTGATACTTATCGGCTACAATTAAAATTCTGTATTCATTCTCATTAAACACTTTAGGTAATTCTTTTTCACCATAACCTGTCAATTGTGGTTCTGAAACACCATCAGGGTAATTGTCATCAATTACACTACCGGAAAATGCAACAAGTATTTTAATGTATTTTGTATAATCGTTTTCCTTAATGTATTTATTGAATTCTTCAAAATATCTTTTAGCCAGTTTACGAGAAGAAGTAACAAACATTGCTTTTGCCCTGCCACCAATTTTAGTGGCAACAACTTGTCGGAAATGTTCAATTACAATCTCTGTTTTTTGAGCCAAATTGTGAGGATGGAAATTTACAAAACGCCCAATGGCTCTTGCTGCTTTTTTCTTATTTAACTGAGGGTCGTCTTCAATAGCTTTTGAGAGTTTAAAATATAATTCATAGTTTGTGTAATTCTCCAAAACATCAAGAATAAACCCTTCTTCAATTGCTTGGCGCATAGAATATAAATGAAAAGGTTTTGGCTTACCGTCTGGCCCCTTATAGCCAAAGACTGCAAGTGTTTTATATTTTGGTGTTGCTGTAAATGCAAAAAATGAAATATTCTTTTGTTGCCCCCTTGCTGCTACTGATTTTTCAATTTGTTCTCTAATAAAATCTTCTGCTGTATAATCGTCATTTTCATCATTATCTGTTTCATTATCATTTGACGATAAAACTTCTTTCATTTTTTTGTGGGCTTCACCTCCTTGGGAGCTATGGGCTTCATCAATTATTACAGCATATTTTCTGTCAGGTAAATCGCCTACTTTATCAATTACAAACGGGAATTTTTGCAATGTAGTAATAACAATATGAGAACCTGAATTTATTGCATAAGCTAATTGAGTGCTGTCTTTATCTATTCTCTGAACAACACCTGTTTTATGCTCAAATTGGTAAATTGTATTTTGTAATTGCTGGTCTAAAACTCTACGGTCGGTTACTACAATTACACTATCAAAAATTCGTTCATCTTCATTGTTATGCAAACTTGATAAGCGATAAGCTAACCAGGCAATTGAGTTGCTTTTTCCAGAACCGGCAGAATGCTGAACCAAATAATTTTTGCCTGAACCTGTTTCTTTTGCATCAGCAGTAATTTTTCTAACCACATCTAATTGATGAAAACGAGGGAAAATCATTTTTTCCTTTTTGAAGGTTTTTCCATAAATTTCTATTTCTTCAATCTGCAAATGGATAAATCGCTAAATAATATCCAGCCAACTATTTTTTGCTAATATTTCATTCCACAAATAATCGGTTTTATAACCCTTTGGATTTGGTGGATTTCCTTTTCCTTTGTTGTATCCTTTATTGAATGGAAGCCAATATGTTTTATTTCCGTCAATTTTGGTAGTCATAAAAACTTCTTCATCATCCACTGCAAAATGAACTAATGAACGTTTTTTGAATGCAAAAAGCAATTCCCTGTTATCTCTTGTAGTTGCGTATTGTCTTTTGGCATTATCAGTATCCTGACCAGTAAAATGATTTTTTAATTCAATTGTGGCAATTGGAATACCATTTAATGAAAGCACTAAATCAACGGAGTTTTTATTCTTGCTTGTGTAATAAACTTGTCGGACTACTTTTAATTGATTCTTGTCGTATAATTCTTGTGTTTCAGGATTTAAACCGGATTCTGGTTTAAAAAAAGCAAGTTTGAAACGAACTCCATAATCAGTAAAACCATTTCGGATAACATCAAGACTACCGCGCAAATCCATTTCTTTTACAATACGTTGAATAATGCGATTATCAACATCAGCACCGTGAATAGATGAGATTTTTCGCCAGTTTTTTGGTTGTGTTTCCTGTAAAAAACTTAATAGTTCGTATTTAAACAATCCCAATTCAGGACTATAATCAGATTCATTTCCCA
>JAIOSH010000086.1 GCA_021107685.1 Bacteroidales bacterium
ATCAGATAAAATCAGTACCTTTGTAAAAAAGATATTACTATGTGGACAAAATTATCAAAATATCGAAAAAAGTATATTGAATTAAATTTACAGGATTCAATAGATTACGAAAAGTTTTGTATGATTTCGATAGTATATCATTCTACAAAAATTGAAGGATGCTCATTAACAGAAACTGATACTCGTGTATTACTTGACAAAGACATAACTGCAAAAGGAAAACCATTAATGGATCATTTAATGATTAAAGATCATTTTAAAGCCTTTGTATATTTAAAAAATCAAGCATTTAATAAAAGAAAATTTTTTGTAGAATTTATTAAAGATGTCAATGCTTTAGTTATGAAAAATACAGGAAGTGAAATTAGTTCAATTGCTGGAGAATTTGATACATCTAAAGGAGATTTACGCCTGTTGCAAGTTTATGTTGATAAAAAATATTTTCCAAATTACAAGAAAATTTCTGATTTATTGAATAATCTCTGCCATGAAATAAATAACAGAATAGATAATGTTTCAGAGCCAAATGAAGTTTTAAAACTTTCAGCAGATATTCATTATAATTTAGTTAATATCCATCCTTTTGGAGATGGAAATGGCAGAACTTCAAGGCTTTTTATGAATTATATACAATTATATCATAATCAGCCATTAATAAAAATATTCACTGAAGATAGGGTTGAATACATTAACGCTTTAAATGAATCTGAAGACAAAGAGAATATTGATGTTTTTAGAGATTTTATTTGTAAGCAACAAATTAAATTTTTTCAGGCAGAAATTGATAAATATAAGAAAATCAAATAAAAATGATATAGTTTTCATTAGATTATTAATTTTTGTAAGTTTGCATAGTTTTATAATTAATAAATTATTGTAAAAATTATTAAAATCAGTCAAAAAATCATGAAAATATTATTATCAGTATTATTTATATTCAGTAATATATTAATATCAAACGCATCTAATTTTTTTATAGGCAATATAACAGAAGATATTTCTACAGCTATAAGAAATGGTAATGCAAAAGACCTTGCAAAATATTTTGATTCGGCAATTGACCTTGATATTCCGGGAAGTGAAGGAACTTACAGTAAAAGCCAGGCTGAAATAATTTTAAAAGATTTTTTTGACAAATATCCACCAAAATCTTATAAAGTTAATCACGAAGGGTCTTCAAAAGATGGTTCACAATACTCAATAGGAACTTATACTTCATTAAAAAAATCTTTTAAAACTTATTACCTGGTTAAAAAAAAATCGGATAAGTTACTAATTCAGCACTTGCAATTTGAAGAAGACTAACAGCCGCATTTTTTAGATAAACTTTACTCTAATATTAGCTTTGGATTATTCAAATTTTTAATGTCGGTAAATTTTTAAATAAATAAAACAATTTTATGACCATAGATGAAATAATAACACAGGCATTAAAAGAAGATATCGGTGATGGAGACCATACTTCACTATCCACAATACCTTCGAATGCAGAAGGAAAAGCAAAGTTACTGATAAAAGAAGAGGGAATTCTTGCAGGAGTTGAAATTGCTGAAAATATCTTTCACAAAGTAGATGATGATATTGATGTAGAAATATTTTTAAAAGATGGAACCAAAGTTAAAAATGGAGATATTGCATTTATTGTTAAAGGAAGATCAATTTCAATACTATCGGCTGAGCGACTTGCACTGAATTTTATGCAGAGGTTGAGTGGTGTAGCCACATACACAAATAAACTTGTTTCAAAACTTGATGGACTTAAAACAAAAATTTTAGATACACGTAAAACAACTCCAAATCTTAGGGCATTAGAAAAATATGCTGTAAATATCGGGGGTGGTTATAATCACAGAATGGGATTATATGATATGATTATGATAAAAGATAATCATATTGATTTTGCAGGTGGTATTAATTATGCTATAAAGGCTACACATAAATACCTGAAAAAACATAATAAATATCTGAGAATTGAAATAGAAGTACGTAACTTTAATGAGTTAAGGCAGGTTTTATCTTATGGTGGTATTGACAGGATAATGCTTGATAATTTTTCTGTTAATAATCTGAAAAAAGCAGTTTTAATGGTTGATGGAAAATATGAAACCGAAGCTTCCGGTGGAATATCTGTTGAATCAATAAGAGAATATGCTGAAACAGGTGTTGATTTTATTTCAGTAGGAGCGTTGACACATCATATTGAAAGTTTGGATATGAGCTTGAAGGCTGTATGATTTTCAAATACTTCTTAAATCATAAATCGTTAATCGGTGTTCTTAAATCAAAAAAGACTAACTTTATTGACAGACTATATAAATAAATATCTATGTCAAATAATATACATAAACCGAAAGTAATATCAAAATTTATTGAATTTTCAAAAAAAATTATATTACCCGGTTTTGATGGGATGCCTTTATATGATGTAACAACTTTTTTCTTTAAAGGAATCTGGGAAGGTTATATAACTTCTAGAGCTTCATCAATAGCATTTAATTTTTTTCTTGCTATATTCCCTTCAATAATTTTTTTCTTTACAATTATACCTTTTATCCCTATTGAACATTTTCAGGATACATTATTGGAATTAATAAAAAATATTACACCTAAAGAAGCATTTGATACTATTAATAATACACTTGAAGATATAATTAAGCGTCCGAGAGGAGGCTTGCTTTCTCTCGGGTTTATATTAGCACTTTATTTTTCAACTAATGGTATCAATAGTATAATGGAGGCTTTTAACAATACATATCATAGTATTGAAACGCGCTCATGGGTAAAACAACGTTTAATATCAATATTATTGGTTTTTATAATATCTTTTATAGTAATAATTGCTATAACTCTTATTACTTTCGGAACAATTGCTCTTAATTATCTGGTAGCTCAAGATATATTAAAAGGAAATTTTACTTATAATCTGATTCAATTTGGTAAATGGATAGTAATTTTGTCAATATGTTTTTTTACTTTTTCTTTTATTTATTATTTTGCTCCTGCTAAAAAAAGATCTTTCCGTTTTATTTCTGCAGGCTCGTCATTAGCAACGTTTCTGTCATTAGCAACTTCTATCGGTTTTAATATTTATGTAAGCGATTTTTCGAGATATAATTCACTTTATGGTTCAATAGGTACACTGCTTATCATTTTACTTTGGATTTATTTTAATTCAATAATTTTACTTATAGGTTTTGAGCTTAATGCAAGTATTTATAATGCAAAGATCAAGAAATTGCCGGAAATAAAGAAGTCATAATCAGGTTAAAAATATTTTGTAATTTTACTTTTTTTTATTAAATTAAATATCAGAAAATTGTAGCTAATCAGTATTAAATTAACAATAAAAATTTTTTGGTAAATATTATTATTTAATTGGGAAATAAGGGAAATAAGGGGAATATGGGTATTAATACCCTTATTCCCCCTATACCATTTTTAAAATCTTTACTCAAAGCCAGGGAATAGAAATTGATTAATAAACTGATTAGTTACAGAAAGTTTTAAAAAACTATAATGAACAGTAAATTGTGAATAAAATATTTTAAATAATATAATTTACAGGCAACCATTTTGTTATAAAAATTGTCTTATATCATATATAACCAAAACCAATACATTATGAAATTATATTTTTACTTGAATAAAATCAAGGTATTTTTCTATTTTAATATCATATTTATCTTATTAATACTATTTACTAATGATATATATGCACAGATAAATATTAATTCAGGAGTATCACCTGAGGACATGGTTGAGAACATAGTAGGAGATGGTGTTACATATTCGAATGTTACGTTTCAGGGTGCAGATCAATCACGAGGTATTTTTTCAAATGGTTCAAGTACAAATATAGGATTAGAAGGCGGTATTTTCCTTACTTCGGGTGCAGGTTATATTATTCCCGGTCCAAATAATTCATCTAATGCAGGTACTGATAATTCAATGCCGGGTGATCCACAATTAACATTATTAGCCAATGCTTCGACATGGGATGCTTCTGTCCTTGAATTTGATTTTATACCTGAATCCGATACTCTTAAATTCAGATATGTTTTTGGCTCGGAAGAATATCCCGAATGGGTAACTACTTTGTATAATGATGTTTTTGGCTATTTTGTTTCAGGTCCAAATCCATTAGGAGGTGCTTATACACATAAAAATATTGCTTTAGTACCTGGAACCACTCTTCCTGTTGCTATTGCTACAATTAATAATGTATATCCTTCTTATCCTCAATATTATGTTGATAATACAGGTGGCTTATCAATCCAGTATGATGGTTTTACAACTGTTTTAACTGCATGGTTATTAGTTGTTCCCTGTACTACTTATCATATTAAAATGGGTGTTGCTGATGCTTTGGACGGGATTTATGATACAGGTGTATTAATTGAAGAAAATAGCTTTACCAGCCCCGGTATTATAGTTGAAACTGATCTTTACCCACCTGGTGTCGGAGACCACATGATCGAAGGATGTGTTGAAGCCAGGATAAGATTTAAGTTGCCGAATGAAGGTTATTCCCCCTATGTAGTGCATTACGAAATTGAAGGTACTGCTACTAACGGAGATGATTATAGTTTCATACCCGATAGTGTTTATATTCCACCCGGCTATGATACAGCTTCGATTTATGTAGTACCTTTTAATGATACAATAATAGAAGGCGATGAAACCATTTTGTTTATAATAGAAAACACACTCGGTTGCGAAACAGATTATGATTCAGTTGAAATTACAATTGTTGACTATATTGATATTGAAACAATAACAAG
>JAIOSH010000468.1 GCA_021107685.1 Bacteroidales bacterium
GCTTGAAGCGAAGAAGTCATTTGTCGTATTTCACCCTTGCGATTGATGAAGTATGGAGTATCGACGACTTTTCCGTACCGGAATGGATTTTTATTCATTTTGCGAAATTACGCTAATTTGGGTTACGCAGTATTGCGTAATTATATTATGGTGTAATTATACGGAAGACCGATGACAGATAACCAATTTCTGTCCTCTGTCATTTTTTCAACTATCAGATAATTTTTCTTGCAGATATATATTTCTGTGGTTAATAATTATATCTTTCACTTTTCAAGGTATTCGAGATAGCTGATAGTATCGAAATTTTTCCTTGTAAACAAATCAATATCAATTGAAATACGGTGCCCTATTTGAAGTGATAATCCGGTTCCGCCAACTAAATAAAAATTTTCAAAAAGTTGTCTGACTGAAGTTTTTGTATTAATGCCAGTGTGTCTTGTGTAAGGGTTTCTTTGTGGAGCATTTCATGTCTTCTTTATTGATTCCAAAAATAAATTATCTTCTATTAAATATACTTCGCATAGATACAGCTTCGCCTTGTAAGTTACAAAAGAAGGTCTTTATAACTAAGATAAAATTCAATAAGTACCCTGCCAAAAGTAGCATTAATGCCTTGTTCTACTAATTAATTTTCTTTCCAAAGCAATAATGCCTCTGTGTTTGTATTTGATTTTAAAAAGCTTATTAATTCGTTTTTATTATATACTAAATAGCGAATTTTTCTTTTAATGATTTTTTCAGCTTTTTCAATTAATTCAAGCAAATATAATTTATTTAAATTCTCCCCGACAAAAAGCAGGTCAATGATTTCACTATCATTGCCTTTTGCAAAATCTCCTAAAATAAATACACTTTTAACATCTCCCAATTTATTAATTACTTTATTAATGATATGATCCAGTCCAATATGTTTTAATAATATATTATGAATGTCATTAAAAAGCGGGTGTTTATCATTTGCCTGGTATATTTTTTTATTTCCCTTAAAATTTGATTTTAGTAATCCTGCTTTTTCAAATCTGTTTAATTCTAATCTTATGGCATTTGATGATTCACCAAACTCGCTTTCAAGACTTCTTAAATAAGCATTTGAATTGCTGTTTAAAAAGAATTTTAAAAGTAATTTTATCCTTGTTTTAGATGTAATTAATGTATCAAGCATAATAAAAATTGAGTAGCAAAATTACTCAATTTATTTTTATTTCCAAATTTTTTTTATGTTTTTTTTATTTTTAAATATGATACAGGTATTTTTACAAAGACAGATTGTCCAATTCCATCAATTTCTATCCGGACTTTATGTTTACCTGAAATTTCAACTAAGTTTCCTATAAGACCTTTCATAGGGCCTATTATAATTTCTACTTTGTTACCTAATTTGTATTTATCAATATTAATTGGTAATTTTTCTTCCGAACTGATAAAAGTTTTAACTGCTTCAATTTGTTGAGGGGGGATTTTTACTGCTTTCCCCTCAAAAGTAATATAACGTACTATACCATGAGTGTTTAAAACCTTAAAATATTCTTTTTGTGTAATAAACACAAAGATATAAGAACGAAAGAGCGGTTCTTCTACCCATTTTTTTCTGTCACTCCATTGCCTTAAATTTTTTACTAAGGGCAGGTAGGTTTCTATTCCTGAAGATTGAAGCGACTGATATACTTTTTTTTCAGTACGGGATTTAGTATATATTGCATACCAATTATAATTGTCTTTTTTTATGTTCATTAATACTTTTTAGAAAAACAAAGTAACCTTAAAATTTTAACTAATTTCTGTCGTCCTTACAGGACTTAATTATTATTTTTAGCCAGCCAATGAATTAGCAGGCTATTCCCATATTTTCCCTACGGGATTATTGATAATTTATTTTACACAATCATTCCAACACCAACTGTTTCATTACTTGCTTCATCAATTAAAATCAGGCTTCCTGTTTTCCTGTTTTTTCTATATGAATCAAAGAAAAGAGGTTTAGTTGTTCTAAGCGAAACCCTGGCAATATCATTTAATTTTACATTTTTTTCTTCTTTGATCTTTTCTAAATTATTAACATTTACTTTATATTTAACTTCCTTTATTAAACAACGTACATCTTTTGTAGTATGCTTTAAAGCATATTTCCCATTTAATTGTAAAGATTTTTCATGCATCCAGCACATCATAATGTCAATATCCTGACTGATTTCAGGTATGTTGGTTTCTTTAACAATCATATCGCCACGGCTAATATCCAGATTGTCCTCTAATGTTAATGTAACTGACATTGGGGGGAAAGCCTCATCCAATTCTATATTAAAGGTATCAATAGATTTAATTTTTGTTGTAAATCCTGATGGTAATATCATTACATTATCACCTTTTTTAAAAATACCTCCTGCTATTCTTCCGGCATAACCTCTATAATCATGATATTTTTTTGATTGGGGACGAACAACATATTGTACGGGTAAACGTGCATCAATATGATTATAATCACTTCCTATATGAATAGTTTCAAGAAGATGCATTAAAGTACCACCATTGTACCAATTTAAATTATTTGAACGTTCAACAACATTATCACCGTATAATGCGCTGATTGGCACGTATCTAATATCTTTAACAGCTAATTTAGCAGCAAAACCTTTAAAGTCGGTTTTAATTTTTTCATAAATATCTTCCTTATAATCAACAAGGTCCATTTTATTCACACAAATGACCATATGAGGGATTTGTAATAGAGAAGCAATGTAGGAGTGGCGGCATGTTTGTTCAATTACTCCGTTTCGGGCATCAATTAAAATAATAGCTGCATTTGCTGTTGATGCACCAGTAACCATATTTCTTGTATATTGTATATGACCCGGTGTGTCAGCTATAATGAATTTTCTTTTTGGGGTTGCAAAATACCTGTATGCAACATCAATAGTAATTCCTTGTTCTCTTTCTGCCCGCAATCCATCAGTTAGTAAAGCCAGATTTATATAATCATTTCCTTTTTGGATACTTGCTCTTTTTACAGCATCCAACTGATCTTCAAAAATTGATTTGCTATCATACAATAATCTTCCGATTAGGGTACTTTTACCATCGTCAACACTACCGGCAGTAGTGAAACGAAAAAGTTCCATATTTAAATAGGCATTATTAGAAAAAGTGTTATTTGTATTCATGTTTTATATAAGATTAACTCTTTTGTAACTACTCAGTGCCTAAAATACTTAGAGTGCATAGAGTACTTAGAGTGCCTAAAGTACTTAGAGTTTTAATTTTTTACCAATTGAAGTAAAAATAGCAAGGATTTCATCCGCTTCTACCAAAATTAATTGTATTTTCCCAAAAACAACCCAGTTTAAATCAGCAATTATCTCTAACCAATAAACTGTTTCACTTGCTTCACTTTCGCATATTTTAATTTTATTTGTAAAATCTGCTTTACTTCTTGACCGGTTTGCTTCCCTATAGTTTGCTCCTATACTTGTTCCTGATTTCCTAATCTGATATTTTATTATCTTACTTTAAGGTATTAGGCAATGAAACTGATAACTTAATAATGCTGATTGCGAATTTCTTAGTCCTAATTTCTAATTGCTTGCTAAATTCCTTATTATCCATCTTAAATAACTTTAGGCACTTTTTATTTTTTATGCTGAGCGTAGTCGAAGTATAGTTCACTCTAAGTACTGATCACTTATTTTCTTAAATTTAATTTCATTATTTTTATTCTTCTCACAGCTTTATGCAATTAAAAGTATCCTTCCTTCTTTCTGTCTTCCATTGCAGCTTCAGAACGCATATCATCAGCTCTTCCTCCTCTTTCTGTTGTACGTGTAGCAGCGATTTCACGAATAATTTCTTGTAATGAATTTGCTGTTGACAAAGCTAATCCGGTACATGTTATATCACCGATTGTTCTGCAACGAACTATTTTTGTTTCGTATTTTTCATTTTCTTTTAGTTTCATAAAAGAAGCTTTAGCAAGCCAAACGCCATCCCTAATAAATACTTCTCTTTTATGGGTATAATATAAGCTTGGAAGTTCAATATTTTCCATCAGGATATATTGCCAAACATCCATTTCAGTCCAGTTACTAATTGGAAATACTCTGAAGTGTTCACCTATGTTTTTCTTTCCATTAAAAATATTCCAGAGTTCCGGTCTTTGATTCTTAGGGTCCCATTGTCCAAACTCATCTCTATGAGAAAAAAATCTTTCTTTTGCCCTTGCTTTTTCTTCGTCTCTTCTTCCTCCTCCAATGGCAGCATCAAATTTATATTTTTCAATAGTGTCTAACAGAGTTACTGTTTGCAATACATTTCTGCTGGCATTATATCCTTTTTCTTCCACAACTCTTCCATTATCAATAGATTCCTGTACCGAACCAACAATCAATTGTGCACAGATTTTTTTAACAAGACTATCTCTAAACAGGATGGTTTCTTTAAAATTATGGCCTGTATCAATATGTAAAAGTGGAAATGGTAATTTTGCGGGCCAGAATGCTTTTCTTGCTAAATGAGTCAAAATAATAGAATCTTTGCCACCGGAAAATAATAATACAGGTTTTTCAAATTGAGCGGCAACTTCTCTTATTACATAGATAGATTCGGATTCAAGTTCTTTTAAGTGATTAAGGTTGTATTTTTTCACTTTCCATTAATTATCACTAATTATTTTTTTATATTATGAAAATATTTCATTACGAAAATTTGTGTGCTTCTTTATATCAAGATTTTTTAAAGATACGTTTTAAAGTTGATTCTCTTTCCATATCTTTATCATCAGAGTAATATCCATAACCGTATCCATATCCGTATCCATAACCATATCCGTATCCATATCCGTATCCATATCCGTATCCATAACCATAACCATAGGAATTTTTGGTAAGCTTTACATCATTAATTAAAATATTAATATTTGGCATTTTTCTTTTTTCCACATCAGTAATAATTGATGCAAATACTTTTTTATTAGTATAATTTTGTCTTACAATAAATATATTGATATCAGTATGTTGCATTAATAAAAAAGCATCGGTTACCAAGCCAACAGGTGGGGTGTCAATAATAATAAAATCATAAACTTCTTTTAATTTATCAAATAATTCTTTTGTTTTGTCTGATGCAATCAACTCTGCAGGATTTGGAGGTACCGGTCCTGCCATAATAATATCTAAGTTTTCAATTGGTGATGTTTGAATAATATCTTCAAAGCTACTTTTATTAATTAAGAATGAACTGATTCCTTCGGTATTTGTTAATCCAAAATCCTGGTAAATTTTTGGTTTACGTAAATCAAAACCCATTAACAAGGTTCTTTTACCGTAAAGAGCAAAGATTGAAGCAAGATTAATCGCACAAAATGTTTTACCGGCAGACACCATATCGGATGTTATTAATATGGTTTGTTTTTCTTTACCTTTTGCAACAAATTGCAGATTGGTTCTTACAGATCGGAACGATTCCGCAATTGAAGATTTAGGTGATTCGGCAACTACTGCTTTATTTTCTTTATTACTATGAATTATATGACCTATTATTGGCAGTCCTGTTAATTTTTCAACATCTTTTCTTTCAATAATTTTATCATTAAAATAATCTTTTCCGAGAATATAAACTATAGGTAAAATTAGTCCGAGAATTATAGCTATCATATAGTTCATACTTTTTTTAGGATATACTGCAGACTGCCCAATTGTCATTGCAGGGTCTATTATCTCATTATCAGTAATATTTGATGCTTTGGTAATTTGTGCTTCCGAACGTTTTTCCTGTAAGTATGTAAATAATTTATCACTAAGTGTAAATTTTCTCTCAATGCGAAATAATTCCCGTTGTGTTTTTGGTAATTTGCTTATCCTGGATTCAAGCTCGGCAATTCTGTCATCAATATCCTGAATGGCAATTTTAGATGTATTTATTAAATTTTTTATGTTTTCACGAAGTGTATTTTTTGTGCTTTCAATTTTAAAATCCAAAGCAATTACAGAAGGATTTTTAGGTTTGGATTTATATAATAATTCTTCTTTTTCAGCATAAAGATTGGAAAGTTCTGATGTTAATTCATTTAAAAGTGGATCTTCTATGCCCATTGAAGAAGGTATTACAATCTTATTTGCAATATCCTTATCTTTTTCAATATATTCTTTTAAATTGTTATAGTATTTGGAATTAACCATAATAATAGCTTTCTCACCTTCCAATTCCCTCATGTGTTCAAAAATCTGCTTTGCCAGAAAATCCAGATCCATTAATTTGTTATCTGTACGAAAATCCTCAAGTTTTTTTGCAGCATAATTTAATGAATCAGATATTTCAGTTAATTGTGAATCAATAAATTGAATTGTATTTATTGCAATTAGATTCTTTTTTTCCAAACCCCTGTTAAGGTAAACTTTAGTTAATTTGTTTAAAAAGTCAACGGATTTTAGAACATTATTTCCTCTTAAAGATATCTCTAATATTGATGCTTCTTCATTAATAGTTTTTATATTAATACCTTGAAATTGTTTAGTGAGTTGATCTACATTATTAAAAATAAAATACATGTTTTTATTTTTGTATTCTTTTGCATCATAATTTTTACTTAGTAAAATTTTAAAATTTAAATTATTATCTTTAATTTCCTGTCCAAAACGATAAACACTGTCTATACTTATATTTTCAATTATATCTTCAACAACTTCATATTTTATAAAATCATAGTATGTAATATTTTTCCCTTCTGCTTCAAGTTTAAATTTACTATTTGACAGAATGACAAATTTAAATTTCAGATTAATCGGTTGTGGTGTAAGAGTGTCAATAATTACATTAAAAGGTGATTCTTTATATAATTCGCTTGTTATAAAATTTTCTTCAACAAAATAAGAAACATCCAGGTCCAATTCTTTCACAGCCTTATTTGTTACAGTATAAGATTTTAAAATACCTATTTCATTTTCGATATTTTGTTGATTTCTTCCAAAGCCAAAACCTATAAGTGATTGAGGATCCATCGAAGAACGGTCATCCTTGATAAGGACAGTTGTACTAACTTCATAAATGGATTTTGTATATTTATTGAATAAAAAAGCAATAAGTAATGCAATAAAAACCGTTATAACAAAAAAGTACCAAAACCGGTATATTTTAAAGAATATTGCTTTATAGTCTAAGGATTCCTCCTGTGTAATATTTTTTATTTCTTCCACTTTTTACATTTTTATAAAAGTCAGTATTAAAATAAATGTTGTTATTGTTGATAAAAATAAAGTATATGGAAATGTTTCAAAAGAAAACTGCTTGCCTTTTAAAGGTTTAATATATACAATGTCATTAGGCATTAAATAATAAAATTCCGATTCAAGTATTTTATCACTGAGCAGATCGACTTGATGAATATCCGAACCTTTTTTTGTTTGTCTTACTATAAGAACTTCATTTCTGTTTGCATAAGTTGTTAAATCTCCTGCGATACTGATAGCTTCAAAAATATTTATTTTATCCTGATAAATTTTATATTCGCCGGGGCTGTAAACTTCTCCAATAAAAGTAATATTAAAATTTACTAATTTTACTATAACTGTAGTTTCTTTTAAATATTCATTTACAATTTTTAGAAGTGTTTCTTTAATTTCTTCTACTGTTAAATTTTTAACTAAAACATTACCAATAAAAGGTAAATGTACAAATCCCGAATCATTAACATCATAACTGCTTAAATATATTGCCGCATCACTAGTATACATATTTTGATTACTACCTTGTGTATTATTAAAAAAACTATAGGTTTCTTCATCAAGACTTATAATTCTGATATATAAATTATCATAAGGCTGTACTCTATAATCAACCTTTTTTTCATTAATAAATTCTCTTTTTATAGTGTCTTCTTGCATTTCATTTTGCAGGTATATTATTTTTTTTTGTGGGATGCAAGATGAAAATAATACAATTAAAAGAAATATTTTTAAAGATAGTTTTATAAAAAAAAAAATATGTTTTTGCATTAGTAATTTATTAAATTAATTTCAAAAATTATTGTTCATGGCTAAGTAGTCTAAAAGAATAATACCTGTCTTTATAATTATATTATACTGATAAACTGTTATTTGTGAATCAATTTTATGGATATTAATTCTTCTGCCATAAAAACAAGGGGCAAAAGTAATTTATTTTTTAATTAAAACTAAAAAAAAATTAAATTTTACCGGATTTTATCAGATAATAATTTAAAAATTAATTATTCCCCAATTAGGCTCTTAGGGAGCAACTTTTACTCCCGTCCCGAAGTTTCAGCGATTTTATTTGTATATATTAGTTTAGTCTTATATTTATTAATTGCTTGAAAATAAATTAAATATCATTTTAAAAATAAACTAAATTTTGGCATATACTTTTTTTTTGAATTTTGGTATTTTAGTGATTTAGTGGCTAATAAAAAAATGCCACAAAAACACGAAAACACCAAATCCCACTAAAACCGCCATAATATAATTTATGATTTTAAAACTTAACATATTTATAATGTGCAACTTATCCTATAATAATATAAACTGAATTCATCTAATAAAATCGCTGAAACTTCGGGATCGGGATTGTTTAAATTGAAAGTTGTTTATGTCCCACAAAGTGGATTTAATTGTATAATTGTACCATTGAACAATTATATAATTAATTTAGTAACTTATCAGAGAAATATGCGTCTTAAAATATTGAAGTATAAATATTAAAATACATTCTTCTTGTTAACTTTTTTGTATCTAATCCATAAAATCTTTACACAAAATGGCAAAAAAATATTCTATGACGAAAACCCATTTTTTAATTTTCCTGAGTTTTGTAGCTTTTCTTTCACTTATAAAAAACATTTCTTCACAAACTTATTTCCAGCAGGAAGTTAATTATAAAATAGATGTCAGTTTAGATGACCATAATCATGAATTATCTGCATTTGAAACTATAGAATATATAAATAACTCTCCTGATGATTTGGAATTTATTTATTTTCATTTATGGCCCAATGCATATAAAAACAACGAAACAGCTTTAGCAAAACAAAAATTTGAAAGCGGTGGAAAAAGGAAGTACTTTAAGGTTGAAGAACAACGCGGGTATATTGATTCCCTCAATTTTAAAGTTAATGGAAAAGCCATTAAATGGGAATTTGACCCAGAACATATTGATATTTGCAAGATAATTTTAAATGAACCATTGCAAAGCGGTGAAAAAATAATTATTACAACTCCCTTTCATGTAAATATCCCTAAAGGAGTAACTTCACGATTAGGTCATATCGAACAATCGTATCAAATTACACAATGGTATCCGAAACCTGCGGTTTATGATAAATATGGCTGGCACCAAATGCCATATCTTACCATTGGTGAATTTTATTCGGAATTTGGTTCTTTTGATGTATCAATAACTCTTCCAAAGAATTATGTAGTTGGGGCAACAGGAAATTTAATGAATGAAGAAGAACAAGATTGGTTAAACAAAAAGGCAATAGGAACAGCACAGATTAAAGAATTTGATATGGATGATAATGACTTTCCTCCTTCGGATAAGGAGATGAAAACCATCAGATTTACCGAAAATAATATTCACGATTTTGCATGGTTTGCCGATAAAAGGTTTAATGTTTTTAAAAA
>JAIOSH010000459.1 GCA_021107685.1 Bacteroidales bacterium
CCACAACTTTGGGATTATTGATCCCGCGAATGACCGAAGCAGAAAAAAATGCTATCGTCTTACCTGCAACCGGACTGCTTGTTTTTCAAATAGATGAAGTTACCGGATTCTATTTTAACAAGGGAACCCCTGTAAGCCCTAATTGGGTGATCATATCGGGTGATAATCTCGGTGATCATAAAGCTACTGAAACTCTTGATCTGTCTAATTATAAGATAATCAATTTAGCTGAACCTATCGCCGCCGGTGATGCAGCCACAAAGCAATATGTAGATAATAATAGTGGTGATAATCTCGGAGATCACACAGCCACAGAAACTCTTGATCTGGCAAATAATAAGATAATAAATTTAACAGAACCTACTTCAAATACAGATGCTGCCACAAAACAATACGTTGATAATAAAGGCGATAATCTTGGAGACCACACAGCAACTGAAAATCTTGATCTGTCAAATAATAAGATAATAAATTTAACAGAACCAACTGCAAACACCGATGCTGCAACAAAACAATATGTTGATAACAACGGCGATAATCTCGGAGATCACACAGCCACAGAAAATCTTAATTTGGCAAATAATAAGATCATAAATTTAACAGAGCCAACCGCAAACACTGACGCTGCCACAAAACAGTACGTTGATAACAGCGGTGATAATCTTGGTGATCACACGGCTACTGAAAATCTTGATCTGTCAAATAATAAGATCATAAATTTAACAGAACCTACCGCAAACGCTGATGCCGCTACAAAGCAATATGTTGATAATAACAGTGGTGATAATCTTGGAAATCACATTGCAACTGAAAATGTTCAACTAAGCGGAAACTGGTTATCAAATGACGGGGGATCAGAAGGCTTGTTTGTTGCTGATAATGGATATATTGGTATTAACACAAACACTCCAGGTTGTGAACTGATGGTTGAAGGTCATATTGTTTCCAGTGGAATGGTATTCGCCTCACCTGGATCAACTACTGAAGCCACCTTCCGTTTTGGACAGGGAGAAGAAAATACCGGTTTTTCAAGCCCGGATTATCAAACTATTTCGGCAATTACTTATGGCGTTGAAAGGATGAGAATTTCTCATAACGGTAATGTAGGTATAGGTGTTTCAAATCCTTCATCCGAATTGGAAGTAAATGGTACTGTTGAAGCTACTTCTTTTGTAGGGAATGGCTCTGGATTAACAGGGATTGCAGGAGATAATCTTGGGAATCATGAAACTTCACAGAATATTAATTTAAACGGGCATTACCTTTCAGGAAATGGAGGTAGTTCAGGTATTTTTGTTTCATCAATAGGAAGAGTGGGTATTGGGTTAAACAATCCGGTACAAAAATTAGAAGTTGATGGCAAAGCGAAGATTGAAGGTGGGATACTGGTTGGCACTGCTAGTACAGACGGTGTATATGTAGATGCTGCAGGAAATCCTTCAGGCTTACAACTCAGTTCCGTCAAGAATGGGTTCGAAGTAGCAGGTGCGGAGGGTAATGGGCTTTTTGTGGGGCAAGCAGATGTGAATGGTGTGAATATTTATGAAACAGGAGGCGACGGTGTTTATGTATATAATGCAGGAAACCCTACAACTCAGTTTTATAGTTCCTTAAAAAATGGATTTGAAGTGGAAGGGGCTGAAGGTAATGGACTTTATGTTGGCAGGGCAGATGAAAATGGAATTCTTATAAATGATGTAGGGGATTTTGGGATTTGGATAAATGAATCAGGTGGCACTGGATTGATCATTAGTGAAACAGGAAGTGATGGAATAGGGATAGGTTCAACTATAGGAAGTGGTATTAATATATCAGAGGCAGGTAATGATGGAATTTATGTTTACAAGGCAGGAAACCCCTCAACAGAGAACATAAGTTCACAAAAAACTGGAATTGAGAATGGTGGGGCAGAGGATAACGGGGCTATTGCTGGCCAGGCAGATGATGATGGCGTGCATATTAAAAAAGCCGGGACAATAAGTACAACCCAATCCAGTACATTAGACAATGGGGTTGAAATTGAAGGGGCTTCAGGAAATGGTTTATACGTTGGCCGGACTAATGAGGACGGTGTGCATATTTATAAAGCAGGCTCTCCGTCAACCACTTCAAGCAGTTCTGAAAAAAATGGAGTTGAAATTGAAGGGGCAGAAGGATACGGTGTATGGATTGGACATGCAGCCTTTGGTGTTGTTGTGAATGATGCACTATATGATGGTGTATATATTAATAAAGCAGGATCCCCATCAACACAAAACCCATCAGCTTATGAGTATAACGGAATTGAAGTTGCCGGAGCACAACACCATGGACTATATGTTGGCCATGCAGATGAAAGTGGAGTTCGGGTATCGCATGCTGATGATCAGGGAATCTCTATAGGATCTGCAGGAGAAAATGGGATTTATATTTATGATGCCGGGGATGATGGTCTATATGTTTATGGTGCTGACGATGATGGTGTACATATCAGAAAATCTGGGACAATAAGTACAACACAGTCCAGTACACTTGACAATGGTTTTGAAGTGGAAGGAGCTTCAGGAAATGGTTTATATGTTGGCCGAACTAATGAGGATGGTGTACATATTTATAAAGCCGGAACAATATCAACCACTTCTTCCAGCACCCTTGATAACGGTGTTGAAATTGAAGGAGCAGCGGGATATGGAATGTATGTGGGAAATTCCGGTAATGATGGAGTCTATCTTAAGAATATAGGAGGAGATGGTTGTTATGTATATGAGGCAGAAGATTATGGTTTTAAAGCAGCTAATGTTGGTTTAGATGGTTTTTATGTTCAATATCCCGGTGATGATGGGTTTTATGTCTATTCAGCATCTGATGATGGGCTATATGTAAATAATGCCGGTGATGATGCAATATATTCCAGAACTACAAATACTTCCAATGAATGGGGCCTTTACACACCCGATAAAATCCATGCCAATAATATAACATCTAAAGGAAACAGCTCTTACGCTAAAAATACCGGGAGTTCTACATTAGAACCCGGTGATATTGTTTGCATTTCAGGAGGACTGGAAAAAGATGTATTGGATGGTGCCGGCTTCCCTGTAGTAAATATTGCCAAAGCCACAAAAGAAACTTCACAAGCAGTCTTCGGTGTGGTGGAATATAAAGTAACTATCCGTGAAGAATATGAAGACCCCCCCGAAGGAGAAAGCCCTGAGCTAAAGAAAAGCTTTGAACATGCCAATGGAAATGTTTCGCAAGGAGATTACCTTTCGGTAATAGTGTTTGGCCAGGCAGAAGTAAAAGTAAATAGTAAAGAAACTGTTAAGGCAGGAGACGCACTTGTAGCAGGCAATGGCTCTGCACGAAAAGTTCAAACAAGGCAAATAGAAGGAATTACTATTGCAGAAAATGTCGGTATTCTGGGCAAAGCACTCGAAGACTCAAATGGAAAAGGGAGTATTACAGTTTTTGTTAACTGTAAATAGCAATCGGTAGTCGGTAGTTGATAACAAGAAACATGCCTGTCCGCCGAAACTTTAGCGAAGGCGGGAAACTCGAAACCAAAACTTAAAACAAAAAACATGAAACCAGAAACAAAAAACGGTCAACGCTATTCAGGCATGGTCAAACCAGAAACTTGAAACTCGAAACTTGAAACCCGAAACAATATAACAATTAAACAATTAAACAATATAACAATTTTTTTATAAACCTTAAAATTTACAGAAATGAAAAAGACAATTTTACTTTTTGTAACGCTTTTTATGGCGTTAATGAGCTACTCACAAGTAGGGATCAACACAGATGGTAGTGATCCTGATGGGTCGGCTATGTTGGATGTTAAATCCACTACTTTAGGATTATTGATCCCGCGAATGACCGATGCAGAAAAAAATGCCATCGTCTTACCTGCAACCGGACTGCTTGTTTTTCAAACAGATGAAGTTACAGGGTTCTATTTTAACAAGGGAACCCCTGTAAGCCCTGATTGGGTGATTATATCGGGTGATAATCTCGGCGATCATATTGCCACCAAAAATCTTGACCTTTCTAATTATAAGATAATCAATTTAGCTGAACCTACTGTCGCAGGTGATGCAGCTACTAAACAATATGTTGATAACAATAGTGGTGATAATCTTGGAAACCACATTGCTACTGAAAACCTTGATTTATCAAACTATAAGATATTTAATTTATCAGAACCTATTGCAAACAATGATGCTGCCACAAAGCAATATGTAGATAATAATAGCGGTGATAATCTTGGAGATCACACAGCCACAGAAACTCTTGATCTGTCAAATAACAAGATAATCAATTTAACAGAGCCTACCGCAAACGCTGATGCTGCCACAAAACAATATGTTGATAACAGCGGCGATAATCTCGGAGATCACACAGCAACTGAAAATCTTGATCTGTCAAATAATAAGATCATAAATTTAACAGAACCTACAACAAACACCGATGCCGCAACAAAACAATATGTTGATAACAGCGGCGATAATCTCGGTGATCACA
>JAIOSH010000064.1 GCA_021107685.1 Bacteroidales bacterium
CATCCGGTACATTTGGAAGTGTGCTGTATCCCCTGGCAATATTATAAGCAGGGTCATTGTTTTCAATACGTTCCAAGCCTGTGGTTAACTGACCGCCATGTGAAGTATGGGCATAATGCCATTTTTGATTAGCCTGAACCGAGTCAATCCAACTCATGGGAATTTGAGAGAGGTCCTCGCAAGTATGATTAATAATTATTACCTGGCTAATAGCATAATTTAAATTCAATTCATATATACTATCGCAACCGTCTGCTGTATTATAATTTGCAAAATATGTCCCATCGGTTAATGAATAATAATTCCCTTGCCATAACAGGCTATCATTACTGCTTTGTGCCCATAATGTTGCAGTGAATAATACTGCTGCTAAAATTGTAAGTATTTTTCTCATTACTATTTTTTTTATTAATTTTTTTTACTAATCTGGTGCAAATATATATATATTTACAAAATGTAGAATTACAAAAAAATATTCTTATGATAAATAATAGATTATACAAATTTTTTCAAAAAAGTTTTGTTTTTTTCTTTTAAATTAATTACATTTACCGCATTTTAAACTATATTTATTAATTAAAATATTAAAATCATGAAAAAATTAATCTTTACTCTAATTTTTGGTGTATTAATAGTATTAACAGCTATTGCCCAACCCCCGCAAGCCTTTAAATACCAGGCAGTGGTACGCGACAACACAGGCGAAATTATATCAAACCAGTTAGTAGGAGTCCGAATAAGCATCCATGATGCTACAGCAGGCGGAACTATTGTTTATCAGGAAACTTTTTCCGAAACGACAAATCAGTTCGGTTTGGTAAATCTGAAGATTGGAAATGGAACCCCAACCATCGGAACATTCAATGGAATTGACTGGAGTAGTAATTCAAAATTTCTTGAAATTGAGATCGACCCGGCAGGAGGCACAAGTTATTCTTATATCGGAACATCACAATTACTAAGTGTACCTTATGCCTTACATTCGCAATCTTCGGATGATGTAGTGTGGGAAGAATCAGGCGGTAATGTTTATTATAATGCCGGAAATGTTGGAATAGGCACATCGACTCCTTTAGAGAAATTAGATCTGAACGGAAATTTGAAAGTACTCGGAAATGCATATTCCGACAATACAGGAATTGATCTACAAATCAGCCAGTCAGTTTCAGGTAAGGGGGGTAAAGTTTATATAAAAGCCGGAGATGCCCAGAATAATTACAGTGCTAACCATTGGGGTGGAGATATAGAGATTAAAGCCGGTAACGGAAATAATAACTCTGGTGGTAATATTCGAATTGAAGGCGGAAAATCAAGTATTTGGACATTATCCACATTGCCCACCGAAGTGAACATATTTGGTGGCAGCATTGATGGTGCTCCCAGTGTTTATAATAATTCAGGATTAATTACTATTGAAAGCGGAAAACAATTAGGGGCAAACTCTCCTAACAGATCAGGAGGAAATATACTTTTATTACCAGGAACAAGTGAAGGTTCAGGCGTTTCCGGCAATGTCGGAATAGGTACATCAAACCCTGTTGATAAATTAGATGTAAACGGAAATTTGAAAGTGCTCGGAACAGCTTCTTCTGATAATATTGGTATCAACCTCCAAATTGGACAGTCAGTTTCCGGTAAAGGGGGCAAAGTTTATATTAAAGCCGGAGATGCCCAGAGTAATTTCAGTTCAAACCACTGGGGAGGCGATGTTGTAATAAAGGCAGGAACGGGTAGCAACAATTCCGGAGGTAATGTTACTATAGAAGGCGGCAAAACCAGTATTTGGACATTATCCACATTGCCGACTAAAATAGATTTATATGGAGGCGGCATTGATGGTGCCCCAGGTGTTTATAATAATTCAGGATTAATAACTATTGAAAGTGGAAAACAATTAGGGGCCAATTCACCAAACCGGTCTGGTGGTAACATCCTGTTATTGCCTGGTACTGCAGATGGTTCAGGAACTGATGGAAATGTCGGGATAGGGACAACGAATCCGGGATCTAAATTATCAGTTCCAGGCTTACCTGAATATGCCGATAATGCTACAGCTATTGCGGGGGGACTTTCAGCAGGCGATTTCTACAGGACAGGAGATTTACTCAAGGTAGTCCATTAGATTTTTTGTTTGGTGAAAATGAGGCAATCCAGATTACTTAAGGATTTTTTAAACCAATGCCTTTAAAGCAAATCCCAAATAAAATATAATACCCTAACCCGGATAATCAAAAAATTAATTTTTAAGATTATTACAGATTGCGCGTACGAGTTTCGGGTTTTCAAGTTATGAAAAAACCTGTGAAGTCTTACATAATCGTGTTTATTTCAGCACCTGGTTTAATTCCCCCTTTGAAGGGGGTTAGGGGGATGTTGTTGTGTGATTTCAATTTCACTGATTCTTTGTTCCAAAGCCCGCAAAACATTGTTCATATCTTTCTTTATTTCAATATCATCGAAACGAATGAACCGAACACCAAGTCTTTCAAGTTTACCCTGCCGGAAAATATCATAATCATATTTATATTCATGGCTGTTGCCATCTATTTCAATAGCCAGCATAAGCTCATGGCAGTAAAAATCAACAATAAATTCATCTATCGGTAACTGCCGGTGAAACTCATAGCCTAATGTCTTTTTTTTGATTTGTTGCCATAGCAATACTTCCGACAAGGTGCTGTTTTTACGTAAATATCTGGCATATTGCTTTAATTTACGGTTGTATGGTATTATTATATTTTGTGCCATTTTTTTTTACATCCCCCTAGCCCCCTTCAAAGGAGGAATTTCTTTAAAATTACCTTTCAAAGGAAAAATTCCAGCTGAGTTAACCTTCAAACAAAGGGGAATAATTATAAATTGTATTATCAATTTTTCTTTGTGTTTCTTTGAGTCTCGTGGCAAGAGTTTTTTTCGCCACTAAAGCACAAATGCACTAAATTTCACTAAATTAATTTCATCATTTTTTTTTGTGGGGTTTTGTGCCTTAACCTCCGTTTTGCAATTTAATTTTAACCAATTGATATTCAGGGTGATGCTTTGTAAGGCACCACAAAACTCTACGAGAGTTTTGATTTACACAGTTATCTTAGTTACTTTCAAGTTTTCATAATTAACATTTA
>JAIOSH010000394.1 GCA_021107685.1 Bacteroidales bacterium
GATGAGGATTTGTTTGTTGGCTGGGTAGAAGAAAAGGAGGTCTGGTCTGTTGCCAATTTTGATTACTGGTGGCTTAACACTCGCATAGCAAAAGACTCTGGAAATAAAATTTATGCAGCTATAAGACTTTATGAATATGCAAATCCAAGTGGTAATTTCGACATGATCAAATTGCTTAATAACGGAGAGATCGAAGAAGAATATTTTGATTGGATTGGACCCGGTGGAAATACTTTGATCATCAATAATCCTGATGAAAATATTTATATCGGACAACCTACACAAGATATCGAAGGAGCTATCGACAACAATAATTTAACTTATACTTTCAGCACTTCAGGAAGCAACAAGTGGAGTACTGTTTATTTCAGTAAAATTGATGCTGAAGGAACTGTTCTCATCACTAACGAACCAATCATAACAGGTATTGATGCCTGGACTTTCGGAATTAAAACGGCTATAGATTGCAATAATAAAATATACATTGTCTGGTCAAACGGTATGCACGATATAACCTATGCTTATTCTGATGACAGCGGTAATAACTGGTCAAATCCCATTTCTATTTGCTACAACGCAGACGATCAAATGAATAAACCACAGGTCTGTTGTGACAACAATGATAATGTTCATATAATCTGGCAGCGTTGGACAGGAAGTTCCAATCTTCTTGCTTATATGAAGTTACGACCGGATGGGATAATAGCTATTGATGAAAGCCACTTGACCCAATCTAATAATCAGGTTTGGTCACCTCGAATGGCAGTTGATGAAGAAAATAATATACATATTGTCTGGGCAAAAAGCAGTCAACAGGTTACATCTGCTTACTATACAAAAATTGATGGGAATTTAGATGCGAACGGACAATCATTAAGCGATGATGAGTTAACTATCATCCAGGAACAGCCTTTTTTATCTAACGAAAGTATTAGATATCCAAAGTGTGCTGTTGATGAATACGAAAATGTGCATACTCTTTTTGAAAGAAGTGAATATGGCTGCAATCATCCTAAAGCGGTATATTATAAAAAAATGAATTATATACCATTGCTAAGAATTGAATGTCCTGATGATTCTTTGATTTTTGTGAAAATGACAGGGAGCGGAACTAATTGGGAAGGAACATTTACTCCACCTGAACCTGGGATTTATAATGTCAGAGTATCAGGTTCGGATATTGATGGTAATACAGGCGTTGATTTTTACCAATTAGAACATACCAACACTGATATTCGGGACAATGAATTATTATCAGATAATAGTGAATTTCTGATGAATTACCCAAATCCATTTTATAATGAGACTCAAATAACTTTTTACATCATAAATGCCGGTAATATTTCATTAGAAATATATAATATCAAAGGACAATTGGTTGAAACACTCATTACAGAATATCGGGAAGCCGGAAAACATTCTGTTGTTTGGGATGCAAAAAATATAAGTTCAGGAATTTATTTCTATTGTATTCAAACCGGTGATTTCACCGAAACAAAAAAGTGCATACTATTAAATAATAAAAAATAGCTCCAAGCTTTAGCTTGGTGAGGTGAATAAATAAACCCAAACATTTTAGTAAAAATGGAAGATAATCCCCACATGCGGGATAGATAAAGTCCGATAGAGCGGACTACAAAATAATAATCGTTCATAAACCACCATCCCGAAACTTCGGGATGGTGCTTATTTTAAAGTTATAAGCAATTTTTTAATCGTTTATCAAAAAAAAACAAATGAAAAAATTATTATCGTACTTTCTGTTTTTAATTATATTTAGTTTCTGTTGGACGAATTTATCCGCACAGATACCTTTTCAGCAAGGATTTCCTATCAACACCGGCAATTCTACTTCGGAGCCGTCCCCTCAGGTAGCAGATATTGATGGAGACGGAGATTTGGAAGTATTAATTTGTTCCGGTTCGAATTTATTTGCTTATCATCACGACGGAACACTTGTTACCGGTTTTCCTGTGGGAGTGGGTGGCACTGCCCATTTTACACCTGCAATAGCTGATATAAACGGTGACGGAGAAATTGAAATAGTCATAGTTACGTATTCAAAGGTGACGGAACACTTGAAACAGGATGGCCTCAAAATCTCGGTGACGATGATGGTGCATGTTGTTCGCCTGCTTTGGCAGACCTTGATAATGACGGCGATATGGAAATTGTTATCGGCACTCATAGAGACCTTAATTATAATAATGGCGGAATATTCGCAAGAGTGTATGTTTTTCATCATGACGGAACTGCTTATACCGGCTGGCCTGTTTATGACGTTGATTACAGGGGAGTGTACGGCTCTCCGGCAATCGGTGATATTGATAATGACGGTGAACCGGAAATAATTGTTGTCGGAAGAGAATATTCGGAAGTTTGGGCTTGGCATACGGATGGAACCGTTTTGCCTGGTTTCCCTGTTGACTTAACCGGATTTACCGAATCATCACCAACTTTAGCAGATATTGATGATGACGGAGACCTCGAAATATTCGTTGCTACACAGACAGAACATGTTCATGCATTACATCACGACGGAACATCGGTTACAGGTTGGCCACAATCAATGGGAAGTGCTTCTTTAGAGCGTTCTTCACCTTCGATAGGAGATATTGATGGAGACGGTGACCTTGAGATAGTTTGCGGATCATGGCATGGAGCGGTTTATGCCTGGCATCATACTGGCGAAATAGTTTCAGGATGGCCCCAACTAACAGGAAGTATTTTCCAGGATTTTGCCCAGGCAAGTCCCGCACTTGCTGATATTGATAGTGATGGAGACATTGAAATTATCGCAGGAGCTTATACAGGAGTATTTGCCTGGCATCACGACGGCATACTGTTACCGGATTATCCCCTTGAAACCGGTTGGTCAAGGTCGTCGCCAACTCTAAGCGATTTAGACCAGGATGGAGATATAGAAGTGCTGATCGGTTCAATGGACGATAATCTTTATGTCTGGGATTTGGAAGGTGATTATAATGCCGATAATATCGAATGGGGTATGTTTCGTCATGATCTGCTGAATACAGGATGTTATCAAAATATAATAACAGGTGTTGAAGAATTTCCTGAAAATTCTTTATATCCGGTCTCCAACAATCTTTATCAGAATTATCCCAACCCTTTTTCTTCGTCAACAGTAATTGATTATCAGGTTAAATTTTCCGGCAAGGTTGTTTTGATAATTTATAATATGACAGGACAAGAAATACGAACATTAGTAAATAAAAATCAACCGGCAGGCAGGCATTCGGTGGTATGGGATGGAACAGATGATTCGGGAGAAACTGTTGGTTCGGGGATTTATTTTTATAAATTAAAAACAAGAGATAAAATTTTTAATACAAAAAGAATGATTTTATTTAAATAACAAAATAATTTAAAAAAAGGAGTAATTATGAAAACGAGAAAAAAATTTTCTAAAAAAATTTCAAGCGTATTATCAGTGATAATATTCAGCTTAATTCCATTGTTTCTAAATGCACAAGATTTAACTATCGGAGTTTATTCTACTGATCTTGATGGGAGAAACTATTTAGATTTTTTTATACCTGACGTTCAGGAATATTCAGACGCAATTCCTGTACAAATGCCCGGCTGGCCTCAAAGTATGTATGTGCCGAGTTATTATGCCCCATCCGGTGTCAGTCTTGTTGATATTGACGAAGATGGCTTTCTTGAGATCATTTCAGGTTGTACAGATGGAACAGTTCATGTATGGGATTATCAGGGTAACGAACTTGCAGGCTGGCCCAAAACCGGACTTAATTTAATACAATCCAAAGTAGCAGTAGGTGATATTGATCCTGACTATCCCGGCTTGGAAATAATTGCCGTGGGGAAACTAAATAAATTGTATGCATGGCATAATGATGGAACAGCAGTTACAGGATGGCC
>JAIOSH010000062.1 GCA_021107685.1 Bacteroidales bacterium
AAACAAAACTTAAAGAAGATGCTATAAAAGTAATCAAATTATTATATACCCCAGCACCTCAAAATAAATTTTAGCCGTTTTATGGCAAGTGTTAAGATAGTTAATGGATGGTAATAAATAACCTTAATTTAAAAAAAACGTTAAAAAGGTTAAATATAATTCAATATGTTACGATACTTTACTTATGGACTTCTGTTATTAATACTGTCAGCAAGCAGCACAGCTCAGGAAATAATACAAAATAAGGAAATTAATCATCTTAACATACAAGAAGGCATTAACTGGATCTCATTCCCACGCTTAGAAAGAGTTTATAATGTATTCCAGGACGCTATACCTGCCCTGGAAAGGATTGAACCATTCCCTGAGTACCTGAAAATGTATGACCAATATGATAATTATATTGAGTATGATGAGCTTAATGGTTGGCAAATCTATGGTTTAGACCAGGTTCAAACTACAAAAGGCTATAAATTGGACATAGATTATATTGAAGGTACACCACCAAAATTAAATCTCTATGGCTCAAAAATAGACCCTGCTACTGAAATTAACCTTGTAGGAAACGGTGTTGAAAACTGGGTAGGCTATTTTGTTGAAAAATCTCAATGGCCAGAAGATTGCATACCGCAGGATTTATGGGATATTCTTTTAGAGATCAAAACACAAACATGGTCTATGGAAAATGATTGTCCCCCTGACGACTGCTGGGTAACTGACGGTAAGATAACTCCTTTTCAATACGGACAAATGATAATTTTCAGAACTACTGAACCGTATGACTTTACATGGATAGATACAGGTGAAGAAGCAGAAGGCGAAGGAAGACCGGATCCTGAATATTATTCTTATACGGAGAAATGGGATTATGTACCTTTTTTTATAGAATTTGACGAAACCTCAGATGTGCAGGAGATAGGCGTATTTGTCAATAATGAATGTAAAGGTGCTGCAGTAAGGGAAACAGGAGATACTATAGTTGAGGTAAATGGCTACCTTGAAGACATTCCTCCAGGAGCAACAGTGGAATTTGAAACATGGAACGGTTATAAATCAACACCTTCAAATAAGATTGAATACCTTGTATGGAATCCGAATACGCAAATTAAGGAAAAACGAAAGATATTCACAGGCGAAAGGAAAAGATATTATGTGTTGTCATTCAAGCAGGGCGAGGCTTATGAAGTGCCGGATGATATAAGCGAGGTGAGCTGTTATCCCAATCCATTCACAAATGAAACACTGATTTCATTCAGGCTGAATAAAACCATTAATGTTTCGGTAGAAATATACGACCTTAATGGGAAAAGGATAAAAACACTTGTACAAGGCGAGCTACAAGGCGGATATTACAACTTCGCATGGAAGGGCGAAAATGAAAGCGGTGCTTCTGTAAATGAAGGAGTTTATTTTTATAAGATACGAACAGATAAAGGAAGTATAATAACAAATAAAATAGTATTAATTAATTAGTGTTTGCAGGAAAACGTTATTTTTTGTCATTTCGACCGAAGGGAGAAATCTCCATCAATCTGTATGTCAGGACATGAGATTTCTCGCTCCATTAGAAATGACAGTTTTGGATAGTTTTTGTTCAGATACTAATTATAATATGATTTTTAACAGATTTTTAGTGAACCTTTGTGTCTTTGAGTCTTGGTGGCAAAAAAATCCTGCCACCAAGGCACTAAGAAACACAAAGTTAAAAAAAAGTGCTATTATTAAATTTAGTATTTCAAAATATCAAAATGAAATAGAACGCGGATAACACAGATTTAACTGATTTTCGCTGATTTAAATATCTGTGTAAATCCGTGTAATCAGCGTCATCAGTATTCTATTTTTTATAAAATTAACGCTAATGCGAATAATCAGGACAAGTTATAGTCATTTAATAATGAAATAATGAAACAATCAATCAAAATAACATCAATAACTATTTTGTTCCTGTTATTCCGGTATTTGAGCTTAAACGCCACAATCATCACGGTAAAGCAGGACGGAACAGGCAATTATCTGACTATACAGGAAGGCATTAATGCTTCTTCAAATAGTGATACTGTATTGGTTTACCAGGGAACATATTTTGAAAATATTGATTTCAACGGCAAATGTATAAACCTTGCCAGCCTGTACCTTACTACACAGGACGAATCCTATATTCACAATACTATTATTGACGGCAATCAAAATGGTAGTTGTGTTTTAATAAAATCAGGCGAGGATGAAAATACTGTTTTATGCGGGTTTACTATTCTGAATGGTTCGGGGTATGGGACATATTACACAGGAGGAGGTATATATGTTAAAAATTCAAAACCCAGAATAAATAATTGTATTATAAAAAATAATTCAGCTGTCCAGGGAGGAGGTATATACTGTAAAAATACAAATATATTTTTAAAAGGTTCAAATATTAATAATAATCACGCAACAGATGCTGCCGGTGGTATTGCTTTAGCTGATAATTCTACTATAGAATTTGATACCATGGATAAATGCAATATATTTCTTAATTATGCCGGAAAAGGTTCAGATTTCATGAAATCATACTCATGTCCCCCAACAAATCTTATAATTGATACATTTACTGTTTTACAACCTGATAATCATTTTATTTACTCTGCTGATTATCTCGGTTATCCTGTGAATGACATAACAACTGATATATTACATGCAAAAATAGAACCTGTTAATGCTAATATATATGTTAGCCCTGATGGTAATAATAACAGTGGTTTAACACCCGATGACCCTTTAAAATCTGTTACTTTTGCTTATATAAAAATTTATCCCGATAGTCTTAATCCTAATACTATTTATCTAACAAGTGGTACATATTCTCCATCAAATACAGGTGAAAAGTATCCTGTAAATCAACGAAGTTATGTATCATTAATAGGTGATAGCATAGAAAATACCATATTAGACGCAGAGAGTTTGTCATCTTTATTTCAATGTAACCATTTAAATAATAATTATTCAATTAAGAATTTAATGCTTAAAACTGGATTTGGTAATCAAAGTCCAATAGGAGGGATTGCAGGTTTTAAAATTATAGATAATGATAATGTTATTATTAAAAATTTTATACTAAAAAATTGTGAGGGTTCCGACAGATCAGGTATAAGTTCAACATATTCAAATATCATGCTTAAAAATGTATGCATAAATAATAATATTGGTGGTACAGCATTAAGCTTAAGCAATACTCAAGAACCTGCAAAAACTTTTCATATCGAAAACTGCATTATTAAAAACAATCTACCCGGTCAAAATTATGATGCAGGCGAAGGCAGAGGATTAGGGATTGCTGGAAGACTCTCACCGGTTTATACTTATGAAGGAAAAATTGTCAATCTGCAAGTTACTGGTAACTTAACCAGTCCCGATCCGATATGGGGTGCGGGTTTATTATGTAACCATGTGTATGGGCATGCAAAAGTAGATTTTATTAATGCAACATTTGGCAACAATATTTTACGGGGAGAAAGCGGTGCCAGTATTGGAGGGGATGAAGGTGCCATTATTAATATTTACAATTCAATATTTTATGGTGATTCACTCTATGAAATTTCTATGGGAAGCAGCCAGGGTTCAACCTCCTCTGCCACTGTCAGTATAACTCACTCTTGTGTGGAAGGAGGAGAAGAAAATATACAAAATTGGTATAACCAACACACTATCAACTGGCTCTCAAACAACATAGATGAAGACCCGCTATGGGAAAACACAGGGGATTTTCCTTATGCTTTAACAGAAAACTCGCCCTGCATTAATGCAGGAACACCTATGTATGAACCCGGTATGCAGCCACCGTATATTTTCCAGGAAGATACTATATATTACCTCGTTACCTTAGATAATGATACTATTCAACTTCCTGCAACAGACCTTGCAGGAAATCCCCGCATTTCAGGAGAAAGGATAGATATGGGAGCTTACGAGTTTCAGGATACAAATACAAGAATACAAAACCTGCCACAGGAAGAAAGCAAATACATAAAAGTGTATCCTAACCCATTCTGGTATAATACATTCATATCCTTTAAGCTCGGAACGGAAGGTCATGTTATTGTAAATAATTATAACCTGCAAGGCAAAAAAGTGAAAAAGCAAATGGATGCAAAAACCACAACAGGTAAATTCACAATGACATGGGACGGCAAAGACGACAAAAGTAACAACCTGAAACCCGGCACCTACATCCTTAATATAATACTCAATAACAAAGTAATGGCAAGTGTAAAGATAGTGAAGAATAAGATAAGATAAAAAATGGTGTAACTAATCAGTCAAACAATCCCGTATCTTCTGGATAAAATTAAAAAATAACTATAATATTGGATTAAGGCAAAATCTTATTTTGATGTTCTTATTCAAAAAACTATTTTGGAGATAAGAGTATTGAATTAATATAATTTATTTATTTTTGAAGCATTAAAAAATTCATATAAACTGCAAATCAAAAAAGAACTTATTTGTTAAACCATAAAAATAAATTTATAATGAAAAAAACAATCTTATTAATAAGTTTAATTATTTTCGGATTTTCATGTACTGATAAATCCACGCAATCTAATGATAAAAAGGATTATCCTGTTAAGCCCGTACCTTTTACCGATGTTCAACTTACAGATAATTTTTGGGTACCCCGCTTAGAGACAAACAGGGATGTTACTATTAAATATGATTTTGATAAATGTGAGGAAACAAGCCGAATTGATAATTTCGCTGTTGCAGGTGGATTAGAGGAAGGAAAGTTTGTCGGGATACGTTATAATGATTCCGGTGTTTTTAAAGTGATGGAAGGTGCAGCATATTCGCTTACAATAAACCCTAATCCCGAATTAGACCAATATCTTGATTCCTTAATTGCATTGGTTGCTGCAGCACAGGAAGACGATGGTTATTTATATACATGCAGGACAATAAATCCCGATAGTTTACCAAGAAATACAGGAGCCACAAAATGGTCGCAGCTTAAAGATAGCCATGAACTCTATAATATCGGACATATGTACGAGGCTGCTGTTGCTCATTATCTTGCAACAGGAAAACGCAATTTCCTTGATATAGCCATTAAAAGTGCAAATCTTGTTAATGAATTATTCGGACCCGGAGAAAATCAGTTTAAAGACCCGCCCGGACATCAGGAGATCGAAATAGGATTAGCAAAGCTTTACAGGGTAACAGGTGAACAAAAATATCTTGACTTAGCTAAATTTTTTCTCGACATGCGAGGCAGATCGGATATTCGACAGTTATACGTATATGGCAAAGGCAGCGATTCGCTTTATACGCAGGACCATAAGCCTGTTATTGAGCAGGACGAAGCTGTCGGTCATGCTGTAAGAGCTGTTTATATGTATTCAGGAATGGCTGACATTGCTGCTTTGACCGATAATGTCGAATATATTAATGCTATTGATAAAATCTGGGATAATGTCGTATCAAAAAAATTATATATAACAGGTGGAATAGGTTCTAATCCCAATGGCGAAGCCTTTGGAGAAAATTATAGTTTACCCAATCTTTCCGCCTACAACGAAACTTGTGCTGCCATTGCAAATATTCTATGGAATTATCGTTTGTTTTTACTCCATGGTGAAGCAAAATATATTGACGTTTTAGAACGTACTCTCTATAATGGCTTTTTATCGGGAGTTTCGCTTGATGGAAATACTTTTTTCTATCCCAATCCTTTAGAGTCTGACGGCAGCCACAGGCGAAAACCATGGTTTGCATGTTCTTGTTGCCCGACCAATGTTGCACGTTTTCTTCCTTCTTTGCCCGGGTATATTTATGCACATAAAGACAATGAATTGTTTGTCAATCTTTTTATTGCAGACAAGGCTAAAATTGAATTACAGGATGGAAATGTTGAAATAATACAGGAAACTAATTACCCATGGGATGGTGATGTGAAAATTATTATAAATCCTGAAAAAGAATCAAAATTCAAAATAAATATCCGTATTCCGGGATGGGCACAAAATCAGCCTGTTCCAAGCGATTTGTATAAATATTTATCTGATAATGACGACAAAGTTTCTATAAAAGTTAATGGGGAAAATTATCCACTGAATATTAATAATGGTTATGTACAAATTGACCGGGATTGGAAAAAAGGTGATGTAATGGAACTTCATTTGCCAATGAAAATACGAAAAATTTTAGCAAGCGAAAATGTGAAAGCAGACATTGGAAGGATTGCCTTTGAAAGAGGTCCGATTGTTTTTTGTGCAGAGTGGGTAGATAATGACAACAAGGTTAGAAACCTGCTGATTGATAAAAATGTTGAACTGAATTATGAATTTCAACCTGATTTGCTGAACGGTATAGGTGTATTGACAGGAAAAGCTACTGCTTTATCAATAGCAAAAAAAGATGCACCTGTTATCAAGACACAAAAGCCTGTAACTCTCATTCCGTATTATTCGTGGGCTCATCGTGGCGATGGTGAGATGATTGTATGGATACCTTATGATGAATCTGTAGCAAGTCCCACAACTCCTCCTACTATTGCATCAAATAGTAAGGTAACGGCTTCACACTGTCATTATTCAGATAAAATTGCAGCAGTGAATGATAAAAAAAACCCTAAAAATTCAAACGACCATGATGTTTCAAGATTAACTTTCTGGAATCATAAAGGTACGGATGAATGGGTACAGTATGATTTTAAAAAGCCCGAAAAAGTCAGTTCCATAGATATTTACTGGTTTGATGATGGACCTAACGGTGGTTGCCGTATTCCTGAATCGTGGAAGCTATTTTATAAAAAAAATGAAGAATGGAAAGAAGTTGTAAAACACGGGAAGTATCCTGTTGAAAAAGATAAATTTAATACAATAGTATTTTCATCTGTTACAACAACAGGCTTACGCCTTGAAATTAAATTACAGGAAAAATATTCGGCAGGCATTCTTGAATGGAAGGTTAAGTAATTCTGTTTATTAGGTTTTGCTATTTTATAAATCAACAAGTTTTTTGTTGATTGCGGATAAGGCTTCGACTCCGCTCATCCTCACTATCACCCTGAGCGAAGTCGAAGGGTGCTTATTTTTTTAACTATAAAATCAGCTTTTTTTGATTTAAGAACCAGGATTAACCCCGATACGCTGAAGCTACGGGGCAGGTGATTTATGATTTTAGAAGTATTTGAAAATCATAAATCTAAAATCTACAATCCACCGAGGTTTCGGTGCAGGCTTTGTTCGTAAATCAATTTCAATAAATACTTCGACAT
>JAIOSH010000061.1 GCA_021107685.1 Bacteroidales bacterium
GAAGCTGAAATGGCTGCCCTGGAAGCTACTATGAGAACAATAGGAGACAAAATTCAGCCTGATTGCCTTACCCTTATTGAAACTACAGTTGCTCCCGGAACTACAGAGTTTGTAGCCTGGCCAATTATGAAAAAGGCTTTTGCAAAAAGAGGCTTAAAGGAAACCCCATTGCTTTCTCATAGCTTTGAACGAGTTATGCCGGGAAAAGAATATGTATCAAGTATCCGCGATTTTTGGCGTGTTTGTTCCGGATGTAATAATGAAGCAAGAGACAGAGTTGAAAAATTTCTTCATGAAGTATTAAATACAAAAGACTATCCGTTAACTGTTATGGACAGACCAATAGAATCAGAAACAACAAAGATTGTTGAAAATTCTTACAGGGCAACAATTTTAGCTTATCTGAATGAATGGAGTCTTTTTGCTGAACGTAATGGAGTTGACCTTATTAAAGTGATAAAGGCAATTAAGATGCGTCCGACACATAGCAATATGATTTTTCCAGGTCCTGGTATTGGCGGTTATTGTCTTCCTAAGGATGGCGGTTTAGGATATTGGGCTTACAGGCATATTCTGGGTTTTGAAGATGGCGACAACATTTTCCAGATTACTCCTACGGCTATTGATATTAATGATACACGTGGCTTGCATGTAGCAGAATTAACCAGAGATGCTCTTCGAAATATGGCAAGATACATTGCGGGTTCGCAAGTCTTGATATGCGGTGCAAGTTATCGGGAGGATGTAGGAGATACACGTTATAGCGGTAGTGAAATGGTTGTTAGAAAATTAACTGAAATGGGAGCAGAAATGCGTGTACATGATCCATACGTTGACCATTGGTATGAATTAGAAACGCAAGATGTTTATCCTGCACCCGGTCATTCATGGAGTCGTTTTTTCCGTAATCAGGAAAATTTAAAAGAAATTCGTGTTCAGAAAAATATTATCGAAGCACTTAAAGGCGTTGAAGCTGTGATTCTTGCTGTTCCTCATGCTGAATATCTTGAGCTTTCTCCTGATGATATTGTAAAATGGGCTGGTAGTAAAATTGCAGTTATTGACTGTTTTGGTATTCTTTCTGATGATAAAATACGCAGATATTTTGAATTAGGTTGTGAAGTTAAGGCATTAGGACGCGGACATATTCAACGTATTAAAGAGGAAGTAAGAAAAAAATAATTTGTTTTTTTTCTTTAAATATTAATATTAATTTTGCAATAAATAAAAAAAATTTTTTTATAAAAAAATTTTTTTATACTTTAGCTCCCGATTAAAAAAAGAGAAAGGGGTATTATAATTTACTTAACAGGAGAGGTGGCCGAGTGGTCGAAGGCGCACGCCTGGAAAGTGTGTGTACGCCAAAAGCGTACCGGGGGTTCGAATCCCTTCCTCTCCGCTTAATCATAAAAATAATTTATAATAATTAATAATAATTTTGTTTATTTATTTTACAAACCAATAAAAGTTAACTATGAAAAAATTAATTGCTTTTTTGACAATAGCAGGAATGCTAACAATCGGTATTACAAATGTAATTTTCGCCCAGGAAGGTGTTAATGATGATACTACTGCAACAACCGAAGAAGTAACTGAAGTTGTGGAAGATGTTTTGTTTGAAGAAACACTTGAACCCGAAGCAGAAGAAGTAAAAGGTTTCCACCAAGTATTAAAAGAAAAATTTATTGAAGGTAGCCCTGGATTTATGGGTATAGTTCTTTTAACACTTGTTTTAGGATTAGCACTATCAATAGAAAGAATTATTTATTTAAATCTATCTACTACCAATACACAAAAACTTTTAAATAAAGTTGAAACAACATTGGAAAATGGTGGTATTGATGCAGCTAAAGAAGTTTGTAAAAACACCAAAGGTCCTGTTGCAGGTATTTTTTACCAAGGATTAGACAGGTATAATGAAGGAGTAGAAATTGTTGAAAAATCAATTGTTTCTTATGGTGGTGTTTTAATGGGACGTTTAGAAAAAGGATTATCATGGATAGCACTGTTTATCGCACTTGCTCCTATGCTTGGTTTTATGGGTACGGTAATTGGTATGATCGGTGCTTTTGATAATATTGAAGCAGTAGGTGATATCTCACCGACAATTGTTGCTGGTGGTATTAAAGTTGCTCTTTTGACAACTGTTTTCGGTTTGATTGTTGCTATTATCCTTCAAATTTTCTACAATTATTGTATTTCCAAAATCGACAGCCTTGTAAATGATATGGAAGATAGCAGTATTTCCTTTATAGACATATTAGTAAAACATGAATCAAAAAAAAGTAACTAATCATGGATAATTTATTGTTAAAAATTTTTAAGATAATTTCATTAATCTTTATAATATTAGCTGTTGTATTGCAACTAACAATATTAATACAAGGAGATGATTTATCTGACCAGGTATTAAATAACTATGCCTTGTTAAGTTATTTAGCCTTAGGTCTTACTACTTTTCTTGCTTTACTATTCCCAATTATTTTTATGATTCTCGATCCCAAAAAAGCTATTAAAGTTTTTTTAGCATTTGCAGGTTTGGTTATTATAGGAGTAATATCATATTCTTTTGCTTCAAATTCTTTTAATATTGAAGAACTTCAAAGATTAGATACTACAGTAGAAACTTCAAAAATTGTTGGAGCCTCTTTGTATTTTACTTATATAATTGGAGGTTTAACAGTTCTTTCAGTAATCTATTCAGGTATTTCGAGTTTTTTTAAATAAAATGTAAAAATTATATAAAATGGCATCAAGATCTTTAAATGAAATAAATGCCGGGTCAATGGCCGATATAGCTTTCCTGCTTCTTATATTTTTCCTTGTTACTACAACAATGGATGTTGATACAGGTATTACAAGAAAGTTGCCTCCCCCCTTAGACCCAGAACAAAAACCTCCGGATGTTAAAGACAGAAATATTTTTAATGTCCTGATCAATAGTAGAGATCGTTTGTTAGTTGAGGGAAAACCCGGAAATATAAAAACACTAAAAGAAGAAACTAAAGAATTTCTCGCTAACCCTTTAAATAAAGTAGATTTACCTGAGAAAACTTTAAAAAACATCAGTTTATTAGGTGATGTATATGTTTCTAAAGGTATTATCTCTTTAAAAAATGACAGGGGTACTTCATATAATATGTATATACAGGTTCAGAATGAATTAGCAACAGCTATCAGAGAACTCAGGGATGAATTAGCTGTTGAAAAATTTGGTATGAAATTTTCTAAATTGATTAATGAAGACCAAACAAAGGCTATAAAAAAAGCTATTCCTGTTGCTATTTCAGAAGCTGAACCCGAAGATATAGGAGGAAATTAATTATGGCAAAATTTATAAGAAAAGAAAAAGGAGGAACACCAGGAATATCTACAGCTTCATTGCCTGATATTATTTTTATGCTTTTGTTTTTCTTTATGGTTACAACAGTAATGAGAGAAACGACATTATTCGTTCAAATAAGAGCTCCTGAAGCAACAGAAGTGCAAAAACTTGAGAAAAAATCTTTGGTTAGTTTTATATATATAGGGCCACCTCTAAAAAAACAATTCGGTACAGAGTCGCGTATCCAACTTAACGATCAGTTTGCTAATATATCTGATATTCAGGAATTTATAGCACTTGAAAGAGAATCGCGAGACGAAGCAGATAAAAAATTCCTTACAACGTCATTAAAAGTTGACAAGGAAACAAAAATGGGTATTGTAACTGATGTAAAACAGGAACTTAGAAAAGTAGGTGCATTCAAAATAAATTATTCAACACGGAAAAAACATATTGCTAAAAAATAAAGTGGTTGTTTTCATAGTTCATTCCAGAGGAAATATCAATTCGGTATTTCCTCTTTTTTTTTCGTTTTAGAATAAATACTGAATAATATTAGAACTACAATTATTAAACTTAGTGCAAGAATTAATTTATTATCTGTTGAGCTAAATGCTTCAAATTTACTGTCAATTATACCCCTGTTTGCCATAAATACAGTTATTACGGCTGTAACATTAATAATAAAATGAGCTATTACAGGAACCCATAACGTTCCTGTCCATATAAATAAATAACCAAACAATATTCCTAACATCATCCTGGGAAAAAAACCATAGAATTGTAAATGTAATGCACTAAATAGTATTGCAGAAAATAAAATAGCAAGATGTACATTTTTCATCCATTCTTTGAGTAATCTGAGCAATACACCCCTGAATACAAATTCTTCACCTATAGCCGGAATAAATGCTATCATTAATAAATTAATAATAAATCCTGCTAATGTTTTATCATTAATAAAAGCCTCAGTTAACCTGTTAGCATGTTCCTCTGATTCCTTCATCCATTTTTCAATGCCGGCAAGAAATTCAGGTAATTTCAAAGATTCATTTATTTCAACCATCCTGTTTATTAATGGAAATGCCAAAAACATTAATAGAATTACCGCAACCGATGAATAAACTCCAGGCTTTTGGGATAACTTTAAATATTCAGGAATATTTTTATTAACAAGAAAAGCAAAAATTATTGGTGGGAAAATAAATATTCCTAACTGATTAATAATTTGTAAATATTTTAAAAGACTTAAAGTATCAGGATCATTATAATTTGTTAGATCAGATAAGTTTTTAATAATATCAGCACCAAAAAAAGGAACAGCAATTAATATCCCTAATAACATTGTGAATAATAGGGATAATATAATTATAAAAACAAAACTAAATATTTTTAAAGGAGTTGAAAAATTTTTCATCAAAGGCTCAAACATCATTTTTTAAAATTTTAATGTGTAAAATTAATAATTTTGTTTAATATTATGCAGAATTATAAACTACTTAAATTTGGTAAAAATAGGAAATATCAAATTCGAAGCTTTTCCCGTTATTTTGGCTCCAATGGAAGATATAACAGATCCTTCCTTTAGAATTTTATGCAAACAATTCGGGGCTGATTTAATGTACACAGAATTTATATCATCCGAAGGATTGATCAGGGATGCGGCTAAAAGCTTAAAAAAGCTAGATTTTACAGATGAAGAAAGACCCATTGGTGTACAAATTTTCGGTCATAATGTTGAATCAATGAAAATGGCTGTTCAAAAAGCCGAAGAAGCAAAACCGGATTTAATAGATATTAACTGGGGCTGCCCTGTAAAAAAGGTAATTGCAAAAGGAGCAGGAGCAGGTATTCTTAATGATATTCCCAAAATGGTTAAAATAACAGCCGAAGTAGTAAAATCAACCGATTTGCCTGTTACTGTTAAAACCCGCTTAGGCTGGGACGAACAAAATAAAAATATTGTTGAAATTGCCGAACGTTTACAGGATGTTGGTATTAAAGCAATAAGTATCCATGCGAGAACCAAATCTCAATTATATAAAGGTAAAGCCGACTGGACATTAATAGGTGAAGTGAAAAACAACAGCAGAATAAAAATCCCTGTAATTGGTAATGGTGATATTGATAGTCCTTTGAAAGCATTGAAAATGAAAGAAAAATATAATGTTGACGGAATAATGATTGGTAGAGCTGTAATTGGAAATCCATGGATATTTAAAGAAGTTAAACATTATTTTCAAAATAATGTATTATTACCTCCTCCTGATATTAAAGAAAGGATTAGTATTTGTCAAATTCACTTAAAAAGATCAGTTGAATGGAAAGGAGAAAAAAGAGGAATTTTCGAAATGCGAAAGCATTACGGCAACTATTTTAAAGGTTTATATGATTTTAAAAAATTTAAAATAAAATTACTTACACTAGAATATTTAAATAAAATTAATGATGTATTAGATGAAATATTGAATGAATATTCTTAAATATTAAAAATGTCAACAATATCTTCCCCTTTTTTCAAAAAATAAGTATTAATTCTCATTTTTTTTGCTCCTTTAATATGTTGGATAGAATCATCAATGAATAAGGTTTCTGAAGGTTTTAGTTTATTTTGATTCATAATAAATTCAAAAATTTCTTTATCCGGTTTTCGCATACCAATTTTAAACGACCAATATGTTTTTTCGAAAAGTTCGGAAAAATCTTTTTTAAATTCATCTTTAAATTTTTGAATATATAAATTATAATGAATCTCATTAGTATTGCTCAATAAAAATATCCTGTACTTATTTTTGATTTTTTCCAATAATTTTATTCTTTCTCTTGGGAAATCCAGTATCAAACAATTCCATGCATGATCAATTTCTTTATCAGTAACAGGAATTTTAATTAATTCTTTTATTTTTTTGCGGAAATTTTGTGCTGAAATAAAACCTCTTTCAAGTTTATCAAAAAGTTCGTTTTGAACAAGTTGTGAATACAGTTTGTCAAAATGTTTTATTCCTAAATCTTTAAAAGCATTTTCGGCTAATTGATGGTTAATATCAATAATAACTCCACCAAAATCAAAAATGATATTTTTAATATTTTTTAATTTAATCATATTATGAAAAATTATTTTTTTTATTTTTTTTGGTTTTTGAGAGTAAATATGTAATTTTGCAAATCCATTTTCAAAACAATAAAAGTTTTCCGAAATATTGGAAAAGGGCCTATAGCTCAGATGGTTAGAGTAGTTGACTCATAATCAATTGGTCCCTGGTTCGAGTCCAGGTGGGCCCACTAAATAGTTATTAAGCCCTGTAAATATATTTATACAGGGTTTTTTATTTTTTAATTCAAAATTATTTTTTACCTTTGAATATTGTAAATTTTTTGGTCATTATAGAACTTAATATTTTTTTGAAACTAAATTTTTGTTGTTTCGTTTAATACATTCAAAAATATTACTTTTAGACAATTAAATGATATATATAGAAAAAATTTAAAATTAAAATTTTTTTAGCATATAAATTAAAAAATATTATTATATTTGAAAATTATTTTAAAAAATATTGTATCTTATTATAAATAAGTAAATTATTCTATCAATCGAAAAATAAGTATTAATTTTAAAAAGCAAATTATGAAAAAATCAAACTTTATTTTAATTTTTAATTTAGCACTATTTTTAGTGTTTAGTATTACACAAACAAATGCTCAAATCCATTCTACAACCGGTGGTGGCGCATGGAATGATACATTAACATGGACGACTTGGTCTATACCGACAGCAACAGATGATGTTGTAATTCAGGGAATTGTTGATGTTACAGGAGCAGAATGTAATAATTTAATGATAAAAGCTAATGGTATTTTGCAAAACCGTAGCTATACAAATTATACTTTACGTGTAAATGGTAATGTTACAAATAATGGTATAATCAGAGATTATCCTGAGTGGTATCATTTATTTATTACTGTTAAGGGCGACATTATTAATAACGGTGAATGGTCAAATGAATACACTTATCTTACTGGTTCCCAAGATCAACATTTGAACTTCTCAAAGGAATTTTCAGGTTACCGTATTGAGGATGCAGATAATACAAGTGCAATAATTGCTGATTCCGATATTACTTTCAAACATACAAAAATTGATCTAAAAGGCAGTACTTTACGTCTCGGACAGGGTACAAAATTGTACCTTTATGGCGAATGGATATTTAACGGGCAAATAATCGGAAATGGTAGTGAATTGTATATGTATGATAATTCATTTCTTGAAAGAATTTCTATTGATAATGTAGCTATCAAAGGCATTATTAATGTCTTTAGCAGTGTGGTTCTTGAGGAAGAAAGTGTAATTGACCTTGAATAACCATATAATTATAAATAATTTAAAATATTCAAAGGCTGTTTCATTATTGTATAACAGCCTTTTCTTAATTTAAATTATAATTTATCTTGAAAATAATTATTTCATAAGGTAAAATTAATAAACCATTTACCGTTAACTGATTTATTCCTACCGTTAACTGATTTTATATTGACAAAAAGATATTTTATTTGTACATTTGTATCAATTTTTTAAGTAAAAATTAAAATTTTTTATGTAATTTAAAATAATATAGTAAATTTGCTGAAAATTAATTAAATCAATTATTAAACTAAAAAAAATGATCATGAAGAAAATTTTACTTTTAAGCTTAATATTAAGCTTCGGACTATTCGGATTTGCTCAGCAAAGAGTAAAAATCTCGAAAACTTTAATGGATTATTCAGTAGAGCGTGAATTTCAACAACCTATTGATAACGCTACTAATTTTGGAAATCCTGTAAATTTAACAGTTGAATCAGGTAACTTACAGCTTGATGAATCACAAATTGGTACAACAGTTTATGATTTACAGTCAAACTCTGCGGTTGCAAACAGGGTAGTACTTTTTGACGATGGTACAAAAGCAGCAGTCTGGACAATGGGCTTTGATTCACCGAACTTTCCAGAAAGGGGTTCAGGATATAATTATTTTGATGGAAATTCTTGGGATGACTGGTCAACTGTAAGTATAGAAACTCAAAGATGCGGATGGCCATCATTAGCACCTCTTGGTACAAACGGAGAGATAGTAGTAGCACATAATGGTGTAGATGGTTTGGTAATTAATCAACGTCCTCAAAAAGGTGAAGGTGCATGGACAGAATCGCTTTTTCAAGGACCAAGCCCTGATTGGCATGAATTACTTTGGCCAAGAATAACAACCAGTGGACCAGACCACAATACTATACATTTAGTATATCCGACAACACCCACAGGTAACGGAGGAACAGTATATCAGGGAATGGACCCTGCATTATTATATTCAAGGTCAACTGACGGAGGTGCAACCTGGGATCCTGAAAATATAATTTTAGAAGGTACAGGCTCGGATTATTATAATAGTCTTAGCGCTGATGAATATGTATGGGCTGAGCCGGTTGGTGAAACTATTGCTTATGCATGTGCTGATCCATGGCACGATTGGTTTGTAATGAAATCTGCTGATAATGGTGATACCTGGGAAAAAATTATGGTTTGGGAACATCCTTATCCGTTTTTCGACTGGGAAGTAACAATATTTACTGATACTTTGTGGTGTCCCGATAATTCTGTAGATATTGCAATAGATGCTGATGGTATGGTGCATGTTGTTTGTGGAATAGGCAGAGTGGCACATTTTGAATTGGGAGCTACTTACAGCTACTGGCCCTGGACTGATGGTATAGCATACTGGAACGAGACAATGCCTGCATTCGAAAATGCAAATCAACATGATGCATTAGATGCTGTTGACGTTCTTATTGAA
>JAIOSH010000216.1 GCA_021107685.1 Bacteroidales bacterium
AATGTTATCCTTACCTTCTGCTTTTTTTGTGCCTTTTTCTGTTTTAACAGGTTCGGCTTCCTCTTTTATTTCAGGAGTCTTAATGTCATCCTTACTTTCTGCTTTTTTTGTGCCTTTTTCTGTTTTATCAGGTTCGGCTTCCTCTTTTATTTCAGGAATCTTAATGTCATCCTTACCTTCTGCTTTTTTTATACCTTTTTCTGATTTAACAAGTTCGGCTTCCTTTTTTATTTCAGGAGTCTTAATGTCATCCTTACCTTCAACTCCCACAGTCTGAATATGTTCAGGTGTTTTATCCGACATTGTTTCCTCAATTTTTACTTCAGTATCAGGTTTTTCCTTTTCTTGCTGATCCTGCTTTTCTTTTTCTTCTGTTTTTACAGTATTTTCCTGATTTATCTCAGGTTTTTGATTTAATTCCTTAATATTAATTTCTGTATTTTCTACAGATTCAGAATTCTCCTCCTGATTAATTTTATTTAATTCATCAGGATTTTGATTTGGATGTTCTTTGGTTTCCATATAAAATTTTCAAACTAATTATTAAAAATAATTTAAGAGCAGTATTTTTTAAGATTGCAAAAATACTAATTATTTAATTTTATAAAAAAAATTTCAATAATTTAGGCTAAAATTTATTTTGAGGTGATAAAGTTAAAAAATTAAATAATGAATAACGAACATCCAATAATGAAAATAAAAATAAAAAAAGATCCCCCAATGGAGGATCTTAATGCACAAAATGTTTAATTAACATAAAACTAAAATCACAAAATTTTGAAATTAAATTTTGCAAAGTACTCTTTCCCAACTTTTACAGAACCGTTTCTTAATCTGATACCGCTTAATTGGTCAATGATATATTTGTTTAATTCATCATGGCTTGAATTTGTGGATAAAACATCAAGATATCCGAATTCATTATAGGTAAAACAAACACAAACTATCCCTTCAATTTTCATTTTCCTCGCAAATTCCGGGTAAGAAATTTTTTGCCTGAAAACTTTTCTCGTATCAAAAGGAATATTATTAATATTTTCTTCGTCTTCTATTTTGATAATCGTTAAATTTTCAGATTCTGATTTTTTTATTTTTTTTGTATTAATAGTAGTATCATCAAGTAATTGTTCATTTTTTAATGAATATTCCTGAATGAATAATGGAGATTTGAAATAATCTTCAAAGGGTGTCGTTGCAATAAATGAAATATTATCAATGTCTTGCACATTATTAAGTTTAATTTCAAACCCATCGGCAAAAGAAAATATTCCATTTAAAATCAAAGCAATTGTTAGAAATAAAATTTTTGTTTTCATGTTTTTAATTATTTTAAGTGATTATTTTTATATAGTGCTAATCTTATGCCAATTGTTTAAGCAATTGATAAGCTTTTAATTACAATATAATAAATTTAATAATAATGTACGATTTTAATACAAATTGTTCGGTAATGAACAGAAATTCAAAGAACAAGATGTTTTTATAAATTAGACGTTGTGAATATGTAATTGTTACAATTTTCGGATTACAGAAGCAGAATATTTTCAAATTAAACGAGATGGTCGTACTATTGCCTTACAAGCAAAGGGCAAGGTTTAGAATAGGCTAAGTGCCTATAGAGAAATGTCTCAATTAGGTATTCCATCTGATTTGAAGTGTTATACATGGAGTAGATACAGAAACGAGTTCATAGTCTTTTTCCTGATTGAATACCGACATATATTTTTGAAAAAAAAGAAATACAAGATTAAATTTTGAAATTGTTATCTTTGTTCCCTTTTTTAATAAAAATTTACAGAGTAATAACATAATGACCGATACAAAAATTATTAAACCTGATTATATATTTGAGACCAGTTGGGAGATTTGTAATAAGATAGGTGGAATTTATACTGTTATTTCAACCAAAGCCCTTAGTATAGTAAAAGAATACAGCGACAATTATATTCTTATTGGTCCTGATGTATGGAAAGAAACACGGGAAAATCCTGATTTTATTGAAGACAGATCACTTTATAAATCATGGAAAGAAAAAGCTGAAAATAATGGCTTGCACATTAGAATAGGCAGATGGAATATTGCAGGAAAACCCATTGTTGTTTTAGTAGATTTTACTCCATATTTTTCTGAAAAAGATAAAATATTCGCATATTTCTGGGAAACTTATAAGCTGGATTCTATTTCCGGTCAGTGGGATTATATTGAACCAGCTTTGTTCGGTTATGCTGCAGGAAAAGTTATAGAAAGCTTTTATGAATTTTATTTATCAGCCCAGGACAGAATAATTGCACAATTCCATGAATGGATGACAGGAACAGGCGTTTTATATCTTAAAGCTAATGTGCCTCAAATAGGTTGTGTTTTTACTACACATGCCACTATTTTAGGGCGTTCAATTGCAGGTAATGGTTTGCCTTTATACAGTAATTTAAATTTTCTTAATAATGATGAAAAAGCAAAAGAATTTGGCATTGTTTCAAAATATTCTCTTGAAAAACTATCAGCACTTGAATCGGATATTTTTACCACTGTCAGTCAGAATACGGCTATAGAATGTAAAAAATTTCTTAACAGAGATGTAGATGTAATAACTGAGAATGGATTTGAGGATTCTTTTGTTCCAATAAAAAAAATATTTCCAAAAAAACGTGTATCTGCACGAAAAAAACTATTTGAAGTTGCGGAAGCATTATTAAATCAAAAAATTTCCAAAGACAGCTTATTGATTATTAATAGCGGAAGATATGAATTTAAAAATAAAGGTATTGATCTGTTTATTGATGCATTAGGCGAAATAAACCGGCAAAATAAACTTAAAAAAAATATTATTGCTTTTATCACGATTCCAGCCCACCAGTCAGGTCCCGATAAAAATGTTTTTAAAAGAATAGATAATTGTGATTATAAAAATCCTCTATCTGATAAATATCTCACACATGTACTTTATGAAAAAAAATCTGACCGGATTTTAAACAGGATAAAAAAAAATGACCTTAAAAATCTTCCTGACAATAAAGTAAAAATCATTTTTGTTCCTGCCTATTTAAATGGCAATGATGGTATATTCAATATTACATATTATGACCTGCTAATTGGTTTTGATATTTCTGTTTTTCCTTCATATTACGAACCATGGGGATATACTCCATTAGAAAGCATTGCCTTCCATATACCAACAATTACAACCTCATTAGCAGGTTTTGGCAAGTATGTTCAATCTGAATACGGACAAACCAATAAGGGTGTAATTATTATTAACAGAAATGATGATAATGACAATGAAGTTGTAGCACAAATTGTTAATGATTTGATAAAATACAATAATCTGACTAATGAAGAAATTGAAGCAGCAAGGAAAGAAGCATTTGATATTTCACGAATTGCATTATGGGAAAATCTTATAATAAAATATAAGAAAGCATTTTCTTATGCTTTGGAAAAAACAGAAAAAAGGGCTGATCTCTATAAAAACAAACTTGCATTCAGTGTTCTTACAGGATATAAAAACGGAGAAATCAATAAGCCAACCTGGAAAAAGATACTGGTAAAGCCTAATATCCCCAAAAGTCTTAAAGCACTTCAAAAACTATCAAAAAATTTATGGTGGACATGGAATTGTGATGCTATTGAATTATTTCAAATGATAGATGAAAAACTCTGGATAAAATTTAACCAGAATCCCATAGCTTTGCTTGAATCTCTTACATATAAGCAATTACAAGATATAGAAAATAATAATGAATTTATTCAAAAACTGCAGGGAGTTTACACTGAATTTGAACAATATATGAAAAAGACTTCAGAGAAACCTTCTGATATAATAGCATATTTTAGCATGGAATATGGCTTGCACGATACTATCAAAATTTTTTCCGGTGGTTTGGGTGTATTAGCAGGAGATTATTTAAAGGAAGCAAGTGATTCTAATATAAATATTATTGGAATAGGTTTATTATATAGATATGGTTATTTTCAGCAAAGTTTATCTTTATTTGGAGACCAGCTATCCTCATATACTCCTCAAAAATTCACACACCTTCCAATATTACCTGTAAGAGACAAAAATAATAACTGGATTAAAATTAGTATTCCTTTTCCGGGAAGAACTTTATTTGCTAATGTATGGCGTGTTGATGTCGGAAGAATTCCATTATATTTACTGGATACCGACATTGAGAAAAACTCACTGCAGGATAAAACAATTACTCATCAATTATATGGAGGTAATATTGAAAACAGGTTAAAGCAGGAATTACTACTTGGAATTGGCGGGATAGAATTACTTGACGCTATAAATATTAAACCTAACATTTATCATTGTAATGAAGGACACTCTGCTTTTATTGGTTTAGAGCGACTTAGAAATTTAATCCAGTATGAAAAATTATCTTTTGACCAGGCTTTGGAAGTTATCAGGTCAACAACTTTATTTACAACTCACACACCGGTTCCTGCAGGACATGATTCATTTAGCGAAGATTTGCTAAGGACCTATATCCCGCATTATGCAAATTTTTTGAATCTAAGCTGGGAATCTCTAATGAATTTAGGCAGGTTTACAGACAATAAGAAAGATGAAAATTTCTCTATGAGTGTCCTGGCTGCAAAACTTTCACAGGAAATCAACGGAGTAAGTCAAATTCACGGGAAAGTAACACGTGAAATGTTTAGCAAACTTTATAATGGTTATTTCCCTGACGAACTTCATATTAGCTATGTTACAAATGGCGTGCATTATAAAACATGGACGGATAAAAACTGGCAACAATTACATAAAAATGAATTTGGTGATGAATTTATACAAGATCAATCTAATGAAAAATATTGGAACAAAATAAATAATGTTCAGGATAAAACTATTTGGAATTTAAGAAAAAAAATTAAACATAATCTTGTTGAATTTCTTAAAAACAGATTAACTCAGGACATGACTATGCGTCAGGAAAATCCTAAAATTATTTTTAAAACAATTGAAGCAATCAATGAAAATGCTTTGATAATAGGATTTGCACGCAGGTTTGCGACTTATAAAAGAGCGCATTTATTGTTTAGCAATCCCGAAAGATTAGCAAGAATTGTTAATGATAAAAACAAACCCGTTCAATTAATATTTTCAGGCAAAGCCCACCCAAATGATAAAGCAGGACAGGATTTAATTAAAAAGATTATTGAAATATCAAAAAATCCTGAATTTATTGGAAAGATATTTTTTATTGAAAATTATAATATTGAAATTGCAAAAAAGCTTATTTCAGGATGTGATATTTGGTTAAATACGCCTACAAGACCTTTGGAAGCATCAGGCACAAGCGGAGAAAAAGCAATAATGAATGGTGTTATAAACTTTAGTGTACTTGACGGATGGTGGGCTGAAGCTTACAGGAAAAATGCAGGCTGGGCTATAAAAGAAGTTAGAACTTATGCTAATCAACAATTTCAGGATGAACTCGATGCTGAAACAATTTATAATTTATTGGAAGAAGAAATAATTCCGTTATTTTACGATATTGATAATGACGATGTGCCGCACAAATGGATTTCTTATATTAAAAACACTTTTTCCGATATTGCTCCTCATTATACTATGAAACGCATGCTTGACGATTACAGGCAAAAATATTATTCCAGGCTTATTAAAAGATCATCAGATATTTGCAGTAAGGATTATGAAATGGCAAGACAAATCGCAGCATGGAAAAGAAAGCTTGTCAGGGAATGGGATAACATTGAAATAATTTCAATTGATATACCGGATTCTTCAAAAAAACCTTTGATGTTAGGAAAAAACTTTAAAGCTGAAATTAAATTAAATTTGAACGGACTCTCTGAAAATGATATTGGCATTGAGATTTTGTTCGGAAGAAAAGAAAATGATGAGGTTAAAAAAATAATTTATCTTGAAGAGCTTAAAATAACAGGTATTGATAATAATATTGTTAAATTCAATTGTGATATACCTGCTACAAAAGCAGGGGTTTATGATTATGCTTTTAGGATTTTCCCAAAAGCTCCATTTTTACCTCACAGGCAAGATTTTAACCTTATTAAATGGATATGAAGTGATAGATCATTAAATTATATACTTGTTAATTAGTGTCCGTCCATAAAGTCGCATAGCGACGAACTATTTGTAACCCCTGACGGAAGTCAGGGGTGATAATGAGGGAGTTACAAAAGTCCCATAGGGACGACCTATAAAAAATCGGATATTATGGACAGACTCTAATTAATAATTCAAAAGAAAAACAAATAAATTGAATTTAGAACTTTTCATAG
>JAIOSH010000465.1 GCA_021107685.1 Bacteroidales bacterium
CTGTTGACTCCCAAGTTCCTGTTAAACCAAGAACTTCATAACCCGGCATAGCTTCTTCATATGAAGCTAATGCATCATCATCCCACTCACATCCCATAATAGGAACAAGAACTTTATTATTTAAAATTAAAGAATTAGTATAGGGTTGGTTATCTGGAGTATAAACCCTGTAAACTTCATAAGGCACACCATAAGAAGAAGTCTGTGCAGCAAAATAAGCTGCTGTTGCCTCAATATCATCATACTGTGGATGACTTTCGGGAACTGAACGAATTAAGATTTTATCCACATCAAGAAACTTTCCCCAGCAATCAATATGATCAATATAAGTATTATTAGGATCAGGTACAACATGATATGTAGTAATACCAAGATAATCTTCAACCATTTCATCAATTTGCAAATGAGTAAGTGAAGGATTTTCATCCCACACCAATTCTGTTGAAGCTGAAATACCCATTCCATCAGTCATATAATTTCCACCTGTATGAATTATATCCATTCCATATAATTCTATTCCGAGAAAATTTGCCATTTCAATAGGAATATCATTATCATCAGGTCTTGGACGGTTATAAGGAAAATTAACAATACCTGGTTCATTGTTTCCATCAAAGACAAACCAAGGGCCATAATCTCTTATCCAATAAGAATCGGATGGAGCATGAATAAAATTACAGCTATCAAGGTTTACACCATTAGCATTATAATAACCTCTAACTATATCTTCCTGGCTTTGGTTTGTTACAACTGTTGTTACCATTATATCTTCAGACATTTCTGCTATTATTGAAAACGAAATACCAAAAGGATAACGAATTAAAACACCCTGCATTTTTTCAAATTCAGCAGTCTGACGAACAGGACCTTGTGGAGGGTCGGTAGGATAAAAATCTTTTCCTATCTCATCCTTTCTAAGCCACTCCTCAGGGGTCATGTGATGTGTTAATTTATAAACAGTTTTTTTATTTGTATCCTGAGCAATAATTCGATTGTTAGTAATAATGAATAAACAAAAAACTAAGAATAATGCCTGTAAAAAATACTTTTTCATCTTTTTTAAATTTTTTTGATTTTTAATTTGTTTTCCTGAAAATCCTAAGTTTTAAGGAAGGACTTTGTTTAATATTTATACTTTTAAACTAATAAATAGACTATATAAAATATTAAATGGTTGCATATTGCATTTTTTTTATAAAAAATTTATTAATATTATTCACAAGCCGAATAATTACTAATATTTATTGTATATTTGTATTTTTTAAAAATAACTTAATAATATGATTTTAACATTAATATCCGGCATTCCAGGAACATGGCAAATTATTGTTATCCTTATAATAGTCTTACTACTTTTTGGTGGTAAAAAAATTCCTGAACTAATGAAAGGTTTAGGAAAAGGCATAAAAGAATTTAAGGAAGGTATGAATCCTGATAAGCCCAAAAGCAAAAAAGATAAAGATTCAACACAACAAAATAATAAATAATTATTAACGTGTAATTGTTAATTGAATTTTTAAATTTCCATAAATTATTCCTTAAATAAACTGTAATTTTGTAATGTTGTTAAAAAAACAATAAAAAATAAATGTAAGCGTTCACAATTTAAGTTAAGCTGTATGAATAGCTAAATGCCTGTCTTCATGGTTAAATAGCTAAATTGTTTTATGGAAAAGAAGTATTTAAAACCGTGAACTCTTACAAATAAATTTAACCGTCATTTAAACAATAATAATTATGAAATTTTTTTCAAAATATATAAAAAACCTGATATTTATTTTCCTGTTTTTTTGTTCCTTATGTTTATATTCTTTTGAAATATTACCTGTGAATGATTCAACAACAAATATCAGTAATGATATAGAAATATCCAAAGACAGCATTAATAATAATCATAGCATATTCAAAGATTCACCAATTGTTTCAATGCTTGATAGTCTTGTATATGTGAAATATTTTAATGATTCGTGTTTTACTACTGATACTTCTATATTAAATGTTTATAAATTTCCTGTTAATAGCATTCCAACATACAGTGATTCAATTTATAATGCCCGTATTGAAGTGCTGAATGCAGAAACTCCAATTGAATTAACTTTTAATAAAAATGTAAGAAATTTTATTAATCTTTATGCTGTAAAAAAACGCGAACTAACTTCCAAAATCCTTGGTCTGGCCGAAGTATATTTTCCTCTTTTTGAAGAACAATTAGACAAATATGATATGCCATTGGAGCTAAAATATCTTGCAGTTGTAGAATCTGCTTTAAATCCGACAGCAAAATCGCGTGCAGGGGCAAAAGGTTTATGGCAATTTATGTACAGAACAGGTAAAATGTATGGATTAAAATCAACTTCTTATGTTGACGACAGGTTTGACCCATATAAATCAACAATTGCTGCATGCAGGCATTTAAAAGACCTTTATGAAATTTATGATAATTGGTCATTAGCTTTAGCAGCTTATAATTCAGGAGCAGGAAATGTTAATAAAGCCATTAGACGAGCAGGCGGAGTTAAAAATTACTGGGCAATCTGGCCATTTCTTCCAAGAGAAACACGTGGTTATGTTCCTGCATTTATCTCAGTAATTTATCTGATGAACTACCCTGCCGAACATAATCTTTATCCTGTTGATCCTGGTATTATATCTAATAATATTGATACCATTACTGTTAAAGATATTCTTTCATTTGACCAAATTTCCGAAATGTTAAATATTCCTTTGGAAGACATTAAATTCCTGAATCCTTCTTATAAACTGGGAGTTATTCCTTCAACAAAAGATAAAACTTATATTTTAAGACTTCCTAAAAAATATATCGGAGCTTTTATTAATAATGAAACAGCCTTATATAATTACAAAACAAAAAAAGGCATTGAAAAAGATAAGTTATTAGCACAAATTAAAAAAGCTAAAAAAAGAAATATTCACATAGTAAGATATGGTGAAAATTTAGGTTTAATAGCTCAAAAATACAGGTGTTCCGTACGAAATCTTAAAAACTGGAATAATCTTAGAGGTACAACAATTTATCCGGGGCAAAAGTTGATTGTTTACGCTTCTGCCAAAAAAAATAGTGCTACAACAAAAAAATCTCAGCCAAAAAAAGATATTAATTTTAACAACTCTTCAAAGTATGTTTATCATACAATTAGAAAAGGAGATACTTTATGGGATATTGCGAGAGAATATAATGGGGTAACAGTTGAGCAAATAAAAAAATTAAATAATATTAGAAATACAAAAAAATTAAAACCAGGACAAAAAATTAAAATTGCTGTTCAAAGTTAGTTAATTCCAAAAAAATGAAAAAAAGAAATTTTATTAATCTATTGTTAATTATTGCTTTTATTATTTTTTTGTTTCAATCCTGTACAACAGACAAACCTAATGTTCCGAAATCATCAGGCAAGACAGCCGAAATAATAGTGGTTTCCAACAATAAAACACAATGGGAAACCAAAATAGGTGAGACTATAAGGGAGTTTTTCTGTCAGGAAGAAATTATGCTACCTCAACCCGAATCAATGTTTTCACTGGCTTATGTTCCTCTCACTAATTTTAACAATACTAAAATGTTTAAATACCATCATAATATTTTTATTGTTGATATTAATAATAAATTTACCGAACCCCTGCTCGAAATAGAAGAAAACCTCTGGTCGCAGCCTCAACGTGTTATAAAGATCACTGCTCCTGATGATTCCTCTTTTATCAAGATTTTTAATGAAAATAAAGAAATATTTTTAAAGCTTTTTCTGCAATCTGAAAGAAAGCGTTTAATAAATTTATTCAGAGCATTTAAAGACCTGTCAATTGAAAATAAAATTAAGGAAAAATTTAATATTTCATTATCAATGCCAGGCGGTTTTTATATAGCTAAGGAAACAAAAAATTTTATTTGGCTTAGGAAAGAACCCCAGAAATTCAGCCAGGGAATTATAATTTATTCTTATGATTACACCGATACAATTGCTTTTAACGAAAACAGAATTATCGCTTATAGAGACTCTTTAACAAAAGAATATATACCCGGTCCTACTCTAAATACATACATGTTGGTTTCAAAAGAGGTAATTCCTCCTGTTTATAAAAAAATTAACTTTAATGATAATTTTTCAATTGAAACACGTGGATTGTGGATGATACATGGCGATTTTATGGGTGGCCCGTTCATTAATTATACATTAGTTGATGAAAAAAAGAACAAGGTAATAACTCTTGATGGTTATGTTTATGCACCTAACAGCGATAAAAGAGACCTCTTACTTCAACTGGAATCTATTTTCTATTCATTAAAATTTACTGAATAATATGGTTCTACTGCAATTTTAATGGTAAATTATTATTTTATGGTTATACTAATAAATTTATTTATAATGATAAAATGCTACAATGCTTAAATGCTTAAATATTCTATGAAAGAAATTATTCCACGTTTTGAATTCAGGGCATTTGCACAAAATTTCGGAATAGTTGAAAAAAAAATAAGGGAATATTCTAAAGTTGAATTGATCAGGGAAAGCCACGAAATTTATATTTTGTCAGCAAGCAATAATGTTAACAATATTAAAATTCGTGATAATTTAATGGATATAAAAGTATTGGTTCGGGAAAAGGAATGTCTGGAACAATGGAAACCCCTGATGAAAGCAGAATTCCCAATGCAAGTTTCAATAATAAGTGATGTTGTTTTTCCGGCTTTAGGAGTTAAAGCACCTGAATTTAATAAAACCGTATATACTTTACCACAATATCTAAAAGAAATCATTAAACCTCATCATGACCTTGTTTCAGTAAATATATTTAAAAGAAGATTCGTTTTTACTGTTAATAATTGTATTACCGAATTGGCAGATGTATATATTAACGGGGCTTTTATTAAGACATCAAGCATTGAATCTTCTGAAATCAAAGATATTATTAAAACAAGACAAATGCTAAGATTAGATGAATATGAAAATGTAAATTATATCATGGTTATTAAAAGAATTATTGGAATGGAACCTATGCCGAATGGAAAATATTTTTGATATGCTAAATTTAATTAATTATGGGAAAAGAAATTGAACGAAAATTCTTAATTAAAAATGATGAGTATAAAAAATTTGCAAAGGGAGCATATTATCACCAGGGTTATCTTAACAGCGATAAAGAACGTATTGTAAGAATACGTATAATTGATGATAAGGGTTTTATAACTGTAAAAGGAATAAGTGTAGGACCTACAAGACAGGAATATGAATACGAAATCCCTTTTTCTGAAGCAAAGGAAATGCTTAACCAATTGTGCGAAAAGCCAACAATTGAAAAATACAGGTATAAAATTCCTTTGGGGGAATTTGTCTGGGAAATTGATGAATTTCACGGCAAAAATGAAGGGCTGGTTGTTGGTGAGATTGAATTAAAAAGTGAAGACCAGAAATTTTTAAAACCGGATTGGGTTGGGAAAGAAGTTACAGATGACCCTAAATATTTTAATTCCAACCTGGTAAAAAATCCTTATTCTAAATGGTAAATTTATTGTAATTTAATATAAAATTAAAAAGGTCAGATAACATATAATTATCTGACCTTAATAAATTACTTCCGTTCAATTTTATTATGAATGTCCTTTAAAAATGATTACTCAATTTTCAACATTCGCTTGTTAGTAATTATTTTTCCGTTAACTTCAAGACTGTAAAAATAAACACCGGATTCTATCATTTCATTATTCGTATCTTTTCCATTCCATATAATATTATGTTGTCCGGCAGTTTGATTTTCATTAATCAGTGTGTTTACTTTTTGTCCGATAATGTTGTAAACATTTAATACAACTTTAGATGATTCCGGTAAATAATAATTAATAGTTGTTGAGTTAACAAATGGATTAGGATAATTTTGTGAAAGTGTATAAACATCAGCATTATTATCGAAAGAATTAATATATGATATTGTATCATAAAGGTTTAATGCTTTAATACAGAAGTTTCCTGTGTTATCATATCCTGATGGGTCATCATAATAATAAAAGTCAAGCCATTCGTTGTTGCTGTAATAAAAACTTTCGTCAGGGCTTGCAGTTGATTCGACAATAGTACGTGATGAAGCACCTAATAAAACAGGGATGTCGGAAGTTCTGTCATAAGCTTGCCCGCCATCTGACAAATTCAGGTAAATATAAAAATCATTTCCTTCGGATAAACTTACCTGAGTATCCAGGTCGATAGTATGAAACCCAATATAATCAATGCCTCCTGATTGTATAGATAGTTCATTTAATAATTCACCGCCTTCAAAATCATCATAAATTTTTACAATATAATCCACATTATCAACAGCAGTATAAAAACTTACGGCTTTTATAATTTCATCGTCTTCAGCAATAAAAACATTAAAAGCTTCTATACAGTCGGTTTTAGTATCGCGCCATCCATGGTAATCGTGATAATAAACTTTATCATAAGCCATAGGTTCTACATCATAGAAAGAGATTGCACCCATTTCGGGATTTTTACAGCAATGTTTGTCATAATAAGAAATCCAGAAGAAACCATTATTGCCCCATCCTGACCCCCAACTGTTTTTACAAAGCCATGCTCCGGGTTGTGGAGCCTCAGGTATATTCAAGTTATCATTCCAACCAATAATAGAAATTGCATGATTTGGATCCAACGAACTTGATGATGGTTGGTAATGTTCATAGTTCCAGTTCATAAATGAACCATCATAACACATACAAGTTCCCATAACTCCATAAGTCATAATTTGAGTTTTAACAAAATCAATATTGCTTAAATCATCACCTACAGTGTACCATTCAATATGCCGGCTATAATAATAATGATAGCTTGTATCAAACCTGATTGGTGCGCTATTAAAAGATTGTCCGTCAATATTACGAACAGCACCCTCGCTGCGTCCGAGATAAGCAGCAGTTACACGGTAATCACCTCCCATGTGAACTTCAAGTCCGTTTCCAGTGGGCGGGTCAAGGTCATCATTATTAAACTGATTAAAACCATTCCACCAATCAAGGTGATATTCGGCAAGGTCAGGCTCACCAACTTCACCGGCTGCTGCCCAGGCACCTGTCATCAAAAGGTTGCCTTCCTGTGCAGACATAGCTCCAAATGTCCAGCATGTACCACCCTGCTGACTTTTAACTGATGTTACATAATTTTCTCCATTATAATCACGCAAATCAAATGTAGCAGGAGTTTGCGCAAATAATGAAAAACTAATAATTACTGTAAAAATTAATAAAGTTGCTTTTTTCATTTTTCCTCCAATTTTTTAATATTTATAATTTATTTAATAAAAGATATATTATTTTTTAATATTAATAAGACAAAATTACTTTTTAAATAGTTGCATAAAATTATTATTTTCGTTGCTAAATTAATAAAATATTTTTAATACATTTGAAAATTGTTTATATTTTAGTAAATAATCAGTGTTTTGACGGGAAATAAAAAATAAAACTCAAAAAAAATGATAAATCTTAAGACTATTTTTTTTCTTATTATTAGTTTAATTTATATTGAACTTTTTAATTTTAAATATGCAGAAGCTTCAAATGATATACCTAATGATTTTTGTATTACACAGGAAGAACTGAAATTATTTAATTTAATAAATAATTATAGAAAAAAAATTGATTTACCTGAAATACCTTTATCAAAATCATTGTCTTATGTAGCCAAGCTTCATATTAATGACCTGTATAATAATAAACCCGATACAAATATCTGTAATTTCCATAGTTGGTCTGATAAAGGTAAATGGAGTGCTTGCTGCTTTAGTAAAGAAAATATTGAACAATCCTGTATGTGGGATAAACCAAAGGAATTAACAAGTTATGAAGGAAAAGGATATGAGATAACTTTTTGGGAAAGTGTTGATGCTACTGCCGAAACAGCATTCAAACTCTGGATTTCAAATAATGCTTCAAATTCTATGATACTTAATTCTGATAAATGGGAAAAATATAATTGGAATGCAATAGGTGTAGGGATTTATAAAGCTTATTCGGTAGTATGGTTTGGTGAAGAAACTGATAAAGAAAATGAAATTAAGGTTTGTGGTACAAAAATAGTAATAACTAATAAAACTGCTCAACAAACAAATAATGAAAATAACACTATATCTTCTAAGACAGGGAGATATTATTTGATATTCGGAAGTTTTACTTCATCTGAAGAAGCTAATAAACAAATTGAAAAATATAAAAGTAAAGGATTTACTAATGTTAAATTAGTAATAAAAGATAAAAAACATAGGGTTTCGCTTTCCGACCATTCCTCGTTAAAAAAGGCAAAAGAAGCTAAAGCCAAATTAGATGCTGCTTATAAAGATGTCTGGATTATGGAATATTAGTGTTATGATGAAAAGAATTATAGAATTATTGATTGGAATATCGAATACCGATTAACGATTTATGATTTTAGAAGTATTTGAAAATCTGAAATCTGCAATCCTTGTTCGTAAATCAATTTTTAATAAATACTTCGACATTATAGACAAACACTATTTTGGCATGGACAATGGACACACTGAAGAATGCCGACTATAGACTGCCTACTCATTTTCAAAACAACCCCAACTGTCCATCATCTTTCTTCACCTTTCGCTTGTATTCCTGCTTTTGTGCTTCAATAAGCTCTTTTTCTATTTTGTTGAGAAAATGACTTCGTGGCAACTGATATTCCTTTCCCATTAAAAAACGTTTGCCTGCATGTGTCAGTAAAAGGTGTTTCTTCGCACGGGTCATGCCTACATACAGCAATCTGCATTCTTCATCAATATCCGATTTTTTATCATAAAATAAGGA
>JAIOSH010000581.1 GCA_021107685.1 Bacteroidales bacterium
CCAAGTACCAAGTACCGAGTACCGAGTACCGAGTACCAAGTACCGAGTACCGAGTACCAAGTACCGAGTACCAAGTACCAAGTACCAAGTGCCAAGTACCAAGTACCGAGTACCAAGTACCGAGTGCCAAGTACCAAGTACCAAGTACCGAGTACCAAGTGCCAAGTACCAAGTACCGAGTACCAAGTACAAAATGCCAAGTACCTGATTATTACATGTAAAAAATATATTAATTTCAACTCTTGATTCGCATTACAAATTATTTAGTATCTTCGTATCAGAATAAAATATTTAAAAATTGACAATTAAGAACATATTGGTTAAATACTGGGGTTATTCCTCTTTTCGTCCTTTACAGGAAGATATTATAAATTCTGTTTTGGAAGGCAGGGATACACTTGCTCTTTTACCAACAGGTGGAGGTAAATCAATTTGCTTCCAGGTGCCGACTATGGCAAAGCAAGGTATTTGCATTGTAATAACTCCCTTAATTGCATTGATGAAAGATCAGGTTGAAAGCCTGAAAAAAAAACATATAAAAGCAGTCGCAATTTATTCGGGAATGCATCATAATGAAATTGATCTGGCAATAAATAACTGTTTATATAATAATGTAAAATTTCTTTATCTCTCACCCGAACGATTAGAAACGGATTTATTCAGGGAAAACCTCAGGAAAATGAATGTATGTCTTTTGGCTGTTGATGAGGCTCATTGCATATCACAATGGGGTTATGATTTTCGTCCGCCTTATTTGAAGATAGCTAATATAAGGCAATATATTCCCGAAGTTCCTATAATTGCATTAACTGCAACAGCAACTCCCGATGTTGTAAATAATATTCAGGAAAAGCTTAAATTCAATGCTTTAAATGTTTTTCAAAAGAGTTTTGAAAGAAAAAATTTGACCTATGTTGTTTTAAAAGAAGAAGATAAATACAGGAGGCTTTTAAAGATTGTAAATAATGTTAAAGGAAGTGGAATAATTTATGTCAGAAACAGGCGTAAAACCCGTGAAATTTCTGTATTTCTTATGAAAAATAAAATCAGTTCGGATTATTATCATGCGGGATTGAATTCAAAAGAAAGAGATACAAAGCAAAATTCATGGATGAGCGGTAAAATACGTATTATTGTTTCGACAAACGCTTTTGGAATGGGAATTGACAAGCCGAATGTTCGTTTTGTTGTTCATTTCGACGTGCCTGATAGTCTTGAAGCATATTTCCAGGAAGCAGGACGTGCAGGAAGAGATAGTAATAGGTCCTATGCCGTATTATTATATGAAAAAGCCGATATTATTGATGCACAACATAATATTTCAATAACTTATCCCGAACTTAAAATAATAAAGAATATTTACCAGGCTTTAGGAAATTATTATCAACTGGCAGTCGGAAGTGGTAAAAATATTAGTTTTGATTTAGACATTATTGATTTTTGTAAGAATTATAAATTTACACCTTTGATTGTTTATAATTCATTGAAATTTCTTGAAAAGGAAGGTTATATTTTGCTGAATGATGTGCTTGATTCATCCTCGAAAATTCATTTTAAGATGAATAAAGGGGATTTATATAAGTTCCAGGTAGAAAATGTTTTTTATGATAATTTTATTAAAATTATTTTACGGTCATATAGCGGTGTGTTTAATGATTTTATAAAAATTAATGAAACTGAAATTGCTAATAGAACAAAGATAAAAACTGAAGTAGTTGTTAAATATCTTCAAAAGCTTGAAAAACTTGATGTGCTAACTTATTTGCCCCGAAAAAGCAAGCCACAGTTAGTATTCAGCCAGGAAAGAATTAATGCTGATGACCTTTATATTTCTAACGAAAATTATAAAGACAGGAAAAATGCTGCTAAGAAACGTCTGGAATCAGTAATTAATTATGCTACATCATTAAATAAATGCCGATGTCAGTTGCTGCTTGCTTATTTTGGAGAAACAGATAGTAAACGTTGTGGAAAATGCGATGTTTGCATTGAACGTAATAAAATTGAACTTAGTGAACTTGAATTTGATATAGTTTTAAAGCAAATAAAACCTTTATTAAAAACTAAAGCCGGTTCGATTGAAGATATTGCTAATGCGGTTAAAGGTGTTCACGAAGATAAGATTATCAAAGTAGTTCAATGGTTATTGGATAATGATAAAATTATTTATGATAATAATAAAATGCTTCATTGGAATATTTAATAAAAAAACTTTATTTATTTTTGTTCAATTGGAAAGAAGTTAAAACTGTTAAATTAAAAAAATGAAAAACTTAAAAATAAAATATTTGGGAATAGCAATATTATTTTTTTCTTATAATTCGATTTTCGGACAATATGAACCAGACGGATATATTGGTGTATCACTTGGTGCTGCTTTTCCAATGAGCGATTATGCAAATACTGATTTGTTTGAAGCAGGTTCCGGATTTGCAAAAACAGGACCTAATTTGAATATTTCATTTGCATATAAATTATATAATGATTTTGGAGTAGCTGTACTTTTTACAGGTTCTTCCAATCCTGTAAATACTGATGAAATTGCCCATGAAGCATCACAGATTGAGATATATAAGGATAAAGATATTAAGATTAGTTCAGAAAATTCAAAAACAGCAGGTTTGTTAACAGGTGCTTACGCAATATTTCCTTTATCTCATAAATTTTATTTTGATATACGATTATTAATCGGGCCTTATTATGTTTATTCACCGGAATATATTCTTACAAGTACAGATATTTCACAATTGGTTTTTAAAGACAAATACAGTGTTGTAACACTTGGTTTTAATTTAGGTGTAGGTCTTAAATATAAAATTAATACAAAAATGTATCTTCTGGGAAATTATGACTATACTTCTGTAAAGCCCGAATTTAAAGATGTTGAGATTTATGATATTAATAATAAAAAAATAACAAGATCAATTAAACCCAAGATATTCATGTCAAATATCACATTTGGTTTAGGATTTTTTCTGGAATAGTTACATTATAAGATCACCGAATTTATTGTATATAAAAAAAGCTCCGAACAATATTCGGAGCTTTTTTTAATAATTTTTGACTGCAATTATTTAACAGTTTTTGATAAGTCGCTGCCAGCTTTGAATTTTACAACTTTTTTAGCAGGAATTTTTAATTCTTTACCTGTTTGAGGATTTCTGCCAATACGTGCAGCTCTTTTAGCTACTGAAAAAGAACCGAAGCCAACTAATGCTACTCTATCACCTTTTTTTAGAGCTTTTGAAGTAGCACCGATAAATGCATCTAATGATTTTTTAGCATCTGCTTTAGTTATACTAGCATCTGATGCAATTGCGTCAATTAATTCTGCTTTGTTCATTTTTTTAAATTTTTAATTATTAATTTGGTTCAAAGTTGCTGCAAAGATAAACCATTTCTACAAAGAAACAAGTAATATTTAATAAAACCCTTGAAATTGTTAATAAAACAGCCGTTTTGTTGATAACTTTGCTTGTTTTATAAGGGTTTAAGACATAATTGATGATTTTTTATTTAATATTCCACATGTTATTTATTCTAAAACCTCTTAAAAAATCATTAATATTCATTTTTTTCTTTCCTGATAATTGAATTTCATGTAAAAGAATAAAACCATCAGATACTGCAATGTTTAAGAAGTTTTTCCCATCAGAGCAGATTTGTCCTGTTTTCAAATTATGAGATGATTTTTTTTTAGAAGTTTTAAAAATTTTTACGTAATAATTCTTATTATCAGGTGAAATGAACTGTGTATTTGCAGCAGGGTAGGGGCTTAGCCCCCTGATGAAATTGTGAATTTCGTTAATATTTTTATTCCAGTTAATTATACAATCTTCTTTAAATAATTTTGGTGCTTTTCTATGATGTATATTATTATTAAATAAAGATTGGTCAATTAACTGATAATTTCCCTTATAGATTACTTTAACTGTTTTAAGTACAAGGTCAGCACCAAGTTTCATAAGTCTGTCATGTAGTTCACCAACAGTTTCGTCAGGACTTATACTTGTTTTTTCTGAGAAAATTATTTTTCCTGTATCTATATCATGGTCAATAAAAAAAGTAGTTACCCCTGTTTCTTTTTCTCCATTAATAATAGCCCGGTTCATAGGGGCAGCACCCCTGTATTGAGGCAGTAATGAGGCATGAAGGTTAAATGTGCCTAATGCGGGTATTTGCCATACTATATCGGGAAGTATTCTAAAAGCAACAACAACATATAAATCGGCTTTTAATAATTGAAGTTGTTTGATGAAATTTTTATCTTTTAAATTAAATGGTTGTAACAACCTAATATTATGTTCAACTGCATAAGTTTTAACAGCAGATTGATGTATTTTTTTTCCTCTTCCGGCTGGTTTGTCAGGAGTAGTAACAACACCAACAATATTATATCCGTTTTTATATAAGTTATCCAATGATGCAACGGCAAATTCAGGCGTCCCCATGAAAATGATCCTTGGTTTTTTATTCATTGGAAATATTTTAAAAAAAATACCTGTCCGTTTGGATCAGGTATTAGATATATGATAATATTATTTATTTTACATTCTTATCCGAAAGAATCCGCAGGACAATTGAAAATTTCCACATATAAAATTTTGCCTTGTTATAAAAAGAAAAATTTATATTTGTTTTAAATAACCTTTAGTCCGGGCAATATATTTATCAATAGTTCTGCTCTCACTGCTTTTTGGAAAATCTTTTTTAATTCTTTCATAAACATTTAATGCTTTATCCCATTTTTCTAATATTTCATAAGTCCAGCCTGCTTTCATTAAAAAAGTAGGGGTTACAAAATCATTGACATTTTTATCAGCAGCATCTAAATAATAATCAAGAGCTTTTTTAGGTTTTTCAAGTTCCATATAAGCATCGCCTATTGCTCCCAAAGCCATTCCTGCAACAATTTGATCATTACTATCAAAATTTTTTAAATAATCAATTGCATTTTCAAATTCTCCTTTGTTCAGGTAGCAGATACCTGCATAGTAATTTGCAAGATTAGCTGATTTTGTAACACCATATTCATCAATTATATCAAGAAATCCTAAATAATTACCATCGCCTGATAAAGCAAGATTTAATGAATCCTGTTCAAAATATTTTTCTGCCATGAACATTTGCAATTGTGCTTCTTTCTCTTTTGGAGCGAGATAGAATTTTTTATATCCGAAATATCCGAGAATTACCACAATTAACACACCCACAACAATAGATATGATTTTTTGATTACTTTCTATAAACCGTTCGGTTTTACTAAGTACTTCTTCTACTGCAACAATCTTGTCTTCTGTTGCATTTTTCTTTTTTGCCATAACTTGTTTTTTTTGTGGTGCAAAAGTATATTTTTTTTTAAAAAAAATAACAATTGAATGGAAATTTTTTTTTACATTTAAAAAGTGGGAGAAAATTAATTACTATTATTAATTTTGTAATTATGGATTATATGCTAAAAATGGATCTATCACAAAAAAAACACTTACTGGATTATTTATCCGGATTTATTACTGAGAATAAAAAAAATAAATTTGATGAAATTATTAAGCACCGCACAAGGTATATTACAGTGGTATTAGAGGATATATTTCAAACGCATAATGCCAGTGCTGTTTTAAGAACCTGTGATTGCTTCGGGATACAGGATGTTCATATTATTGAAAATAAAAATAAATATGAAGTAAATTCTGATGTTGCTTTAGGTGCATCAAAATGGCTTAATCTTATAAAATATAATAAAAAAGAAAATAATACTTATGATACTTTATCCGGTTTAAAAAAACAGGGATACAGAATCATTGCCACCTCACCCCATAAAAATGATACATTTCTTAAAGACTTTTCTATTAAAGGTAAATTTGCCCTGGTGTTTGGTACCGAATTGGAAGGATTGACTGATATTGTTATTAATAATGCTGATGAATTTGTTAAAATTCCCATGTATGGTTTTACTGAAAGCTTCAATATTTCAGTATCAGCAGCTTTATCTTTATTTTATTTGTCAGAAAAGCTCAGACATTCAAAAGTAAAATGGCAGCTTACTGAAGAGGAAATAATAGATATTAAAATTAATTGGGCAAAGAGTGTTGTAAAAAGACCTGATCTTTTGATAAAGAAATTTGCAAGTAATTATAGAAAATTATTATAATCGTAATATTAAAAGCTCCGTAGGAGCGGAATATTCTTAAACAAATTTTTAATTATTTTTTTATTTCGCTCCTATGGAGCTTATGGTTTTCTAACATGCTTTTTTACTATAAATATTTCATCCCTAAGGGGATTTGTTTCCTGTAGCTTGTTTTTTATTACCGATCACCGAATTAAACGCAGAGACGCAAAGAAAAACAACCATTAGTTGTCACTAATTGCCTACTGCCTACTACTATGCCACTGCCACTGCCGCTTTTACTGATTACCGACTACCGATTACTTATTTACCTTCTTCTTTTATATTGTTTATTGTCACTAATTGCCTACTGCCTACTGCCCACTGCTACCACCCCTCACTCCACCTTAACCATCTTCCTTACTCCTGCTGTTTCACCATTGACAAGGAGCGAATAGTAATAAATACCGGTTTGGAGATTTATGGCTGAAAATTCAGTATTATGAGTTCCTTTATCTAAAATACCCAAATATTTGCTTGTTACTTCTTTTCCAAGTATATTGTAAACTTTAATGATAACATTTGACTTGTGTGGGATTGAAAAATTTATGTTTGTATTTTCTTTAAAAGGATTGGGGTAGCAATTTATTTGAGTATCAAATAAAAGTTCATTTATAGTAGTTAGCTCATAAGCATAAATATAATTCTCCCTCAAAAATGAATTTGTATCCATATCATCGTTAACAGTTAGTTTAACCGAATAATAACCGGTATCAACATAGGTGTGTATCGGGGATTCCTCATAAGAGTCGATTATACCATCGTTTTCAAAATCCCACTCATAATTAATTATATTGCCGATTGAGTAATTATAAAATTTGACAGTAAGGGGAATCTCTCCGTTTGGAAAATAAACACTATCATTGGAATTTGTAATATTGTCGTAGATTGAGTTGTTTTCAATTTTAGATGAATAATTTGCCAACAAAGGTTCCTGTCCTTTTTTAAAGGGGTGAAAAACCTCGAAAGTAATTCCATAATCATTTGAATATAATATATATATATTGGCATTCTGCCACATCATATTAATATCCCTGAATAAAATATAAATTTCTCCTTCATCACGCCCTCCTACAATATCATCAAATTCAAAGGATTGATTAAAGCTATTTAGATTTATCCAGTTTAGGCAATAATCGTTTGAGTAATATAGTTTGTACTCATTTCTATTGAAAAGGAATAATTCACCATCATTAACACTTCTACTTAATTTAATAACACTTCCAGCTCCCATATTTAATTTATTATGAATAGATAAGTTCTCAAAGTTGTCAATTGTCATCAACAAGTATAAAGTATCTGAAACACTTGATTTTCGGGTTATAGCGTAGCCAATATTACTCTGGTTATCAATTTCTGTATCTTTAAGACTTCCAAAAAAACCATTATAACTATGTGGAATAAAATTATTTCCAAAATCTTCACTATGAGAATTAATTGCATTGTATATAAAGCCTTCAGTGACCCCGCTATTTATAAGGAGATAAATCCCACTGTTCACATATTGCCATGAGCCTGTATTTCCGTAATTATTTGATGAATAAAATGCTCCTGACATGGTTGCATAATAGATAACCCCAGGTGTTTTATCAGCTGCTATCCTCATGGCTTGATAAATGGTTGAGTCCATACATACAGCAGTCATTCCAAAATCGGTTGAATAATATAATCCTTCGCCGGTGTAAGTGGGTCCTAAAAAATAGATTTCTCCAGGGTTTGGTCCCCTAGTAATATACCTGTCGGGATAGGAATTTATAAATGAAATAAGTAATAATATTATTAAAATTGATTTTTTCATTTTCTGGTTTATTTAATGGGTTAATATTATTTTTTGAGAAAATATTTTATTGTCTAATTTAACATAATAAATGCCTGCTTTACATTTGAACCCGTTTTTATCATTTCCATCCCAAACTACTTTATTTATACCCGGAGGTTTATCAATAGAATTTATTAATTGTCCTATTATATTATAAATTAAAATTTTTTCAGGTTTTGGATTTGACAAAAACTCAAAAGTAATATAACTGTCAGATGGATTTGGGTAACAATTGATTTCAGGAAGGGTATTTTTTTCAAATCCGGTAGTTTTTTGAACATGAATATAATCTTCTTTTAAAAATGAATTTGTATCAATGACGTCATAAACTGTCAAATTAACAGAATGCCATCCAGTATCAACATAAGTATGTAAAGGATTTTCCTCATAAGAATCAATTGTTCCATCATTGTTAAAATCCCATTCGTAAGTGTTGATATCACCAATAGAATAATTATAAAACTGGACATCCAAAGGCATATCACCGGTTACGTAATATACACTGTCAATGGTTGTATTAGCACTCTTTTTATAAGATTTTTCCTCTGAAACTTTTGCTGAAAAATTAGCTGCAAGTGGTGCCTGTCCTTTTGCACAAGGATGATATACATCAAATGTAATCCCATAGTCAGTTGAATGCAACACATAAACGTGAGCATTCTGCCACATCATATTAACAAATCTTAATGTAATGTACATCTCACCATCTTGCCTTCCTCCAACAATATCATCAAATTTATGAACAGAGTTAAACTTGTTATTTTTAACCCATGTAATTCCATAGTCATTCGAATAATAAAGATTTTGAAAAGTCCTATTAAGAAAAAAAAGTTCTCCTTGCTGGTAACCCCTGCTAAATTTTACCATATTACTTGAACCCATATTAAATTTACGATGAGTTACTAGGTTTTCAAAATTATCATCTGATTTCAATAAATACAATGTGTCTGGTGCAGTCCATAGGTTAACTATAACATATCCTACATTGACTGTATTATCAATTTCCACATCTTTTTTACTTCCGAAAAAGCCATTAGAATTATGATTTATAAAACTTACAGCATAATCTTCACTATGTTTGTTAAAACTTGAATAGATATGACCTTCCAAAACTCCACTGTTAATCTGCAATTTTATATCAGAATTTCTATATTGCCATGTACCTTGATTTCCATAATCGTAAGAAATATATAATTCTTGTCCCATTGTAACATAATAAACTACACCAGGGGTTATTCCTGCAGTAATCCTCATAGCATTTACAATTGTCGAATCTACACAAATAGCGGTCATGCCGTAATCTGTAGAATAGTATAATCCTTCACCGGTATAAGTATAGCCTAGAAAATATATTTCACCTGGGTTTGGTCCTCTTGTCATGTATTTGTCAGGGAAAGATGTTGAAACTAAAAATAATAAAATGGTTGTAATAATAAATTTTTTCATAATAATAGATTTTTATGTTAATATTACTTTTTGTGAAAATTTTAAATTATTGAGCTTAATTAAATAAATTCCGGGCAAACATTTGTTACCAGAATTATTTGTACCATCCCATATAATTTTTTCGTTATTTGATTTAATTCTTTTAATAATCTTGCCTACATTATTGTAAACAATTAGTTCATTAGTTTCTGATTTATCTGATTGGGGATATGTAATGGTTATCTGCTTTGAGAAAGGGTTAGGATAACAACTGATTTGCTTATTTGCAATACCAATATTTTTTTTTATATCTGTTATTTTATAAACATAAACATAAATTTCTTTTACAAATGAATTAGTGTCGAAATCATCGTAAACAGTTAAATTAACCGAATACCAGCCTGTATCAGCATAAGTGTAAACAGGATTTTCTTCAAAAGAATCTATTAATCCATCACTGTTAAAGTCCCACTCATAAATATTAATATCTCCTATTGAATAATTATAAAACTGAACACTTAATGGCATCTCTCCCGATACGTAATATATGCTGTCAATGTCTTTTAAATTTATAATGCTATTAGCATCTTCTTCTTTTTTTGCTGAAAAGTTTGCCAATAAAGGTTTTTGTCCTTTTGAAAAAGGGTGAAATAATTCGAATGACACACCATAATCAATTGAGTGTAAAATATAAGTATGAGCATTTTGCCACATCATATTAACGAAATTATATATTAAATATAGTTCTCCATCATTTCTTCCGCCTACTATGTCTTGATCAATATAGTTATGGAAATTCAGGTTATTGACTTCAATCCAATTTTCTCCATATTGATTTGAAAATAAAATCTTATTTGAGTTATATTGCAGAAAATATAGTTTCCCATTTTGATTTCCTCGACTCATTCTTACAAATGAGCTGCTGAACATATTAAATACATGTTTTACAAATAAATTCTCATAATTATCATAGGTCATTAATAAATATAATGAATCATTTACTCCATATTTATTTACAATCGCATAACCAATATTACTTTGATTATCAACTTCTGAATCTATAAGGCTCCCAAAAAAACCAGTATAATTATGAGGAATAAAATTATTTCCAAAGTCTTCACTATGTGAGACAATTGCGTTGTATATATAACCTTCAGTTACTCCACTATTAATATAGAGTGAGATTCCACCATTCACATATTGCCATGTTCCTGTATTTCCATAATTATATGAAATGTGTAGAGCTTCTAACATGGTAGCATAATAGACAACACCCGGAGTTTTACCCGCAGTAATTGTCAAAGCTTGATAAATGGTTGAGTCCACACAAACAGCCGTCATTCCATAGTCGGTTGAATAATATAATCCTTCGCCAGTGCATGTAGGCCCTAAAAAATAGATTTCTCCAGGATTTGGGCCTCTTGTAATATATCTGTCGGGGAAAGATACTGATACTAAAAATAATAGAATTGTTGTAAATAATACTTTTTTCATATCAAAATGGTTTTTTATTATTAAGAATTTAAAATTAACAAAAATATTTATAAATTACCAAAATTTTTTAGGAGAATAATTAGGAAAAAATTTGTTGGTTTCATAAGCAGTTCTATTATATGTAAATTGCTCTATCATACGTTTAACATTTAACTTATACCATATAACGTATAACAGCTTAGGTAATATTAAAATATCAATTAATCGTTAAAATTTTGTTTTTTAAACAAACTTTTTTCAAAGTCAGAAGTTGGAAGACAGAAGACAGAAGTCAGAAGAGTTTTTACTTCGGTCTTCCGACTTCAACAATCCTATCCTATAAAAAAATGGTAGTACCAAACAATTATTCTTTCCTTTTAACAGGATTTTCAACAACAGGCAACTCTAATGAAACAGGTGCTTCCTGCCCTGAAATTTCCAATTCTTCAATCAAAATAGCATCAGGCACTATAAAGGACGCAGGCATACCACTCGGTGTAAAAGAACCAAAGCTATAATAAGCTCCAAAATTTCTTGACAATAATGTATTATAAACAATTTTTTTATTAGAAACCCCAATGGTTTTTTTTAGATTTCTTATATTTATCGTACCTAAGTTTGCCGAACGAACAAGTTTTTCTTCGCCGTTTTTTAGATTCACACGATAGATATTTATTGGTGACAAAAAACCGCTTGTTGCAAGTTTTCTAATAATAAAAGCATAATCTAAACATTCATCTTCGGCTGTTTCAATTAATATTTTTTTCAATTCTTCAATTGATTTTCCTTTTAAAGAAGATATTGATATTACACCGGGTCCTATCATCCTTGAGAGACCACCTTGCTGGATTGTATATCTTTTATACCCGTTTGACTTTTTAATTTTTGAACTTGGTGTTCGTCCATTCAACAGTGTTTTTAAAATGCCATTTTCAACTAAAATCAATTCATCAGGTGGTACTACACCTTCAGCATCCACTTCAAAACTTCCTACCAGCTTAATGCCTTTATATTCCTTTAATTTAGGTAATGCTTTAATAGTTATATCCTTTGAAAGTATCCTTTTATTAATTTTTTGTTCAATAGATTTATTATTTCCTCTACCCTGGAACATTGTCATTTGTCGATCTACATATAAGGGTTCTCTGTTTGCTATCAATCCATCGGCACCGGAAAATAGCTTTTGTGCAAAAAGTTCGGCTGCAGCTATGCCTTCAAACAAAACAGGACCCGAATAACTTTCAGTAAAAAGTTCTGCTTTTCTTAATTCAATCAGATTGTCAGCCATAATTCCAATATCTTTTTTTATTTTTTCAATATCAGGAATATCATTCGGACTTAAAGCATAATAAACAAGCTGGTCATAAACAGTTTGTCCGTCATCTGCCATTGAATAAGCATTTATATTTAAAACAACAATATTAACCGGAGATTTTATTTCAGTTCCTTCACTATTTAAAAAGTATGCATCAGATTTAAACAAAAAAATCTCAACATTTGAGTGGATAATATCAGGATAATTTTTTAAAACCGATGAAAGCTGCCTTGCAATATTTTCAAAGTGTTTTTTGTCAAAATCAAATTCCGGACTTGGAATATCCATTTTTACAACCGGTACTTCACAAAAATCTGCTATTAAAGAATCTTTTTCAGAAATGTCTTTTTGCTCAAAAACCATATTTTTGTTTTGTAATTTTCTGCTGCGGATTTGTATATTTTATCAGTTGCCAACCAAAGAGAACGTCTTATTCCGAAATAATCATCATCAATAGGAAGACTAATATCACCGACATCATAAACAGTTATGTTATTAGCATCTTCAAAATTTTCGTCATTAACCTTATAATCACCTACCATAACCCTTACAAAACTATTCCTTACAGGCATTTCTTTTGAGGTAATCAATGCTCCGAGTGTTGCATTGATAAATAATATTTTTCCATCACAAAGTGTATATGCAA
>JAIOSH010000309.1 GCA_021107685.1 Bacteroidales bacterium
ATAAATTTGTTTTAGGTAATGTAAATATAAATTGACTTCCTTTACCTTCTTCACTTTCAACCCATATTTCTCCACCGTTTCTTTTTATAAATTCCTTACATAATATTAAACCTAATCCTGTTCCCTTTTCATTAGCTGTTCCATTTGTTCTGAATTGTTTATCTATTTTAAATAGTTTTTGAATATTATCTTCGCTAATGCCTATACCTGTATCAGAAATATAAACCTCAACCGTATTTCCCGATTCCTTTGCAAAAACCTTTACATCTCCATGATTATCTGTAAATTTTATTGCATTGGATATTAAATTACGTGTTACTGTCCTTATCATATTTTCATCAACATAAGCAAGAGTATTGAATGTAATATCTGAATGTAGTTTTATTTTTTTCTTTTGTGCATTTGTTAGTAATATTGTAATGTCATCATTAATTATAACACTTAAATCAATTATCTTGGGTTTTACCTCAATGCTTCCTGTTTGAGATCTTGACCATTCCAGTAAATTTTGTAAAAGCCTGTATGTGTTTTCAGATGCTTCATATATATTTTTTATCATCTGTTTTTTTTCATCTTCGTTGAAATCTTTAAATTCTTCATATAATATATTTGAGAATCCCATTATTGCATTAAATGGATTTTTTAGGTCATGGGCTATGATTGAAAAAAATTTATCTTTTGTTGCATTAGCAATCTTTAATTTTTGTTCGGCTTTCTTTTTATTTCTATAACGGTTATGTATGAGGAAAACAAGAATAAATACTAGTATAGTTACAGTAATCAATGAATGTACAAGTTGCTTTTGCCTTTTAATGTTTAATTTCTGTATCTTGTTTTTTTGTCGTAAAATCTCATTCTCTTTTTCTTGTTTTTCGGTTCTGAAATTAATTTGTAACTCCGTAATTTTATTATTTATATCATTATTAAATATTGAATCTTTTATTTCGGAATAACACCTATAATATTCAAGTGCCTTTTGATATTTTCCTATGGAAATATAAATATCTGAATAGTTTGAATATATTTTTTTAATTTTATTAAGTAAATTTTCTTCCCGTGCCAAAACTAATGCTTCATCTAAATATTTCAGAGCATTATTATAATTACCTAAAATGATTTGAATATTACTAAAATTAATTAAAGAACTTATTATGCCGTATTTATCACCAATTTCTTTTCTTATTATCATTGATTTGGAAATATATTCCAGGGCTTTATCAAAATTCCTGATTTTTGTATAAATGCTTCCAATATAATTAAAAATATTAGCAATCCCTGATTTGTTTCCCATTTCTTCTTCCAGGTTCAGTGCATTTTGCAAATATTCCAATGCTATTTGGTAATTGCCTAAATAAAGATAAGCTTCTCCAATATTACCTAAAGAAGTAGCTATTCCATATTTGTTACCGATTTCTTTTTTTATTTTAAGAGATTGTTGATTAAATTCTATTGCTTTATCATAATTTTCGAGTTTTAAATAAATATTTCCAATATTATTTAATATATAAGACAAACCCTCTTTATTAGAGATATTTTCCGGATGTTCGGCAGCAATGTCATTTCTTATATTTAAAGTTTTAAAATAATATTCAAGGGCTTTTTCATAATCGCCCCTTTTGAAGTAAATATTTCCGATATTATTAAGTAAACTTGCAATACTGGATGATTTTCCCGTTTCTTCACGTATTTTTAATGATTTTAAGTAGTATTCAAGGGCTTTATCATAATTTCCTGTTTTTTTATATATAATACCTATTCTATTATATTCAACTGCAATACGTTTTTCATCACCCAACTCATTTGCTATTGATAATGCTTTTAATTGATATGACAGGGCTTTTTCATAATTACTCAAATATCGATATCCTAAACCTATATAGCTTAATGAGTTATATTTACCTATTTTATTTTTTAATTTTTCAGATAATTCTAATGCCTGTTGTCCGTATTCTAATGTTTTTTCAGGGGATTTTACTCTGTAAGTGAAAGATAATTTATTTAATATTTTAATTTTATCTTCTTTTGTAACTGTATGCAAAATGCTTTCAAGGCTGTCAATTAAATACTGATTGTCAGCATAGCAAATGATTTGAGATATAAATAATAAAAAAATTAAAACTATTTTCTTCATTAAGAACAATTTTATAAAATAAAAATTATTTCATTTTCGGAATAGTAAAATAAAAATTACTTCCCTTGCCTTCTTCACTTTCCACCCAAATTTTTCCACCGATTTTTTCAACAAACTCCCTGCAAAGTACCAAACCTAAACCTGTACCTTTTTCATTTGCTGTTCCATTAGTTTTGAATTTTTCATCAATACGAAAAAGTTTCTTTATATTTTCTTCACTCATTCCAACTCCATTATCAGTTATTTTTATTTCAACGAAATTAGCTTTTAATTCAGAAGAAACATTCACTTCACCATTTTCGTAGGTAAATTTTATTGCATTAGATATCAAATTTCTAAAAATGGTTCTTAACAGGTTTTTATCTGCAAATATTTTAATATTATCCGGAACATTTAGAGACAAACTAATATTTTTGATTTTTGCCTGGAATTTTAAAACAGAAATTGTGTTTTTTATAATATTATTCAAATTTATCACTTCAGGATTAAAATCAATATTACCTGATTGAGAGCGTGACCAATCAAGCAGATTTTCCAAAAGCTTATATGTTTCTTCTGATGAATTATTAATTTCCTTAATAAATTCTTTTTTTTGACCATCGTCAAAATCTTCGAAATCTTTGTATAAAATATTGGAAAATCCAAAAATGATATTAAAGGGGCTTTTTAGGTCGTGAGCAATGATTGAAAAGAACCTATCTTTTATAGCAATTAATTCTTTTTGTTCACGGTTAAGTATTTCCAGGATTTTATTTTGTTCGGATATTTGTTGATTTTTCAAAGCTAATTCAGTATTTACTTTCTTTATTTGTTCATTTTTATGCGAAAGCATTTTATTTGATTTTAATTTTATCCGATACCGAAAATAAATTATTATACTAATAACAATAATCCCAAAAGAAATAAAAATTATAATATTATATCTTTGCTTTAGAAGCAATATCTCTATCCCCTTTTCTTTTTTTTCGATTTTATTTTTCGATTGTATTTCAATTATTTCTTTCGATATTTGATTATTATAGATTTCATTTCTGATTTCATTTTCCAATTTATTAAATTTTAATGCATTTTCATAGTCATTTAAAGCCATATAACTATTTGATAAAACTTGTGCTGCAAATAAACTGTGATTTTTTACTCCTGCTTTTACTGCAATATCATAACTTTTTAATGCATATTCAATGGCTTCACTATATAGGCAAAGATCATAATTTAAATAAGCTATATTAATTAAAGTATTTGAAATATCCGATTGGCTCTTTAATTTTTCTCTTATTTTTAATGACATGAAAAGGTAATCCGAAGCATCAGTAAATTTTTTTTGCTTTAAATAAATTTGACCAATTTCGTTTAAACAAGTTGCAATACCTTCCTCATCTTTCATTTTCCTGTTTAGCTCCAAAGATTCATTAAGATATTTCAATGCTAACTGATACTTGCTTTGTTCATTATATACTGCTCCAATACGGTTTAAGGTTCTTTTCATTTCATTTTTATCATCTATAACCTTTCCTATTAATAAAGATTTGAAAAGATATTCCAGTGCCTTTTCATGATTCATCTTTGCCCTGTAACACTCGCCAATATTCGTAAGAGTATTTACAATGAATTTTTTATTTTTCAATTCCTCATTGATTTTTAATGCTTTCTGATGATATTCCAAACTTTTTGCATAATTACCATGCACTTTATACATTATTCCTATTTGATTCATAATTCCCGACATTTGTTCTTTATCATTTATTTCTTTAATTGTGTTTAAGCTTAATAAATAATATTGTAATGCTTTTGAATAGACAGAATAAAACAAATATGTTGAAGCAATATTTTCTAAAGCCATAGCTTTATCTCTTTTTAATTCCAGTTTATTTGCCAAACCAAATGCCCTTCTTCCATAATTAAATGATTTTTGAGAATCTATCTTAGTATAAAATACACATAATTGATTTAATAAATTAATTTTTGTAGTATCATTGTAGGAAGATTGTAAAAAAATTTCCAGGCTGTCGGTTACCTGACTAACAGATGTATAGCTGTAGCAAAACAAAAAAACAAAAATATATGTTGTTATTCGTGGATTCATTACAATTTTTATAGTTAATACACACCTATTATTTCTCTACCGGAATTGTAAAACAAAAATTACTTCCCTTGCCTTCTTCACTTTCCACCCAAATTTTCCCACTGCTTTTTTCAACAAATTCCCTGCAAAGTATCAAACCAAGTCCTGTACCTTTTTCATTTGCCGTTCCATTAGTTTTGAATTTTTCATCAATACGAAAAAGTTTCTTTATATTTTCTTCACTTATTCCAACTCCATTATCAGATATCTTTATTTCAACAAAATTAGCTTTTAATTTAGAAGAAATATTCACCTCACCACCTTTGTGGGTAAATTTTATTGCATTTGATATTAAATTACGAAAAATCGTTTTAAGCATATTTTTATCAGCAAATACTGTAATATCCGGCTGAATATTATTATATAAGCCAATATTTTTTGTGTCAATCTGGCTTGTAAGAAATAATGTTGTATTATTTAAAATTTCTTTTAAATTTAATATTTCAGATTTAAAATTAAGATTACCTGATTGTGAACGCGACCAATCTAAAAGATTTTCAAGGAGTTTAAATGTTTCTTCTGATGAATCGCTAATATTTTTTATAAATTCTTTTTTTTGGGTTTCATTAAAATCATCAAAATCTTCGTACAAAAAATTTGAAAAGCCTAATATGGCATTAAAAGGGCTTTTAAGGTCATGGGCAATTATTGAAAAAAATTTATCTTTGGTCGCAATTAATTCTTTTTGCTCGCTGTTTAATATTTCCAATTTTTCATTTTGTTTGGAAATATGTTGGTTTTTAATTGCCAGTTCAGAATTAGCATTCTCAATTTGCTCATTTTTTTCATTAAGCAATTTATTTGCTTTGTTTTTTATTCTATTGCGGTTATATAAAACTAAAACCAATATTACAATTAATATAAATCCTGCGAAAATGGAATTCCTTTCAAAGCGTCTTTTATTGAGTTCCAATTCCTTAATCTCGTTATCACGCTGCAATAATTGAATTTCCTTTTCTTTCTTTACGATTTCATATTTGGTTTGTATCTCAGCAATGGTTTTGGTGCTTTCATATGAATATAAACTATCATGAACTTCTTTAAATAATTTATAATATTCCAAAGCCTTTTTATAGTTTCCTTTTGCAGAATATAAATCAGCATAAGATTTATATACACTCTTAAGAAGGTGGTTCCATTTCATGCTTTTTGCAACTTCCAAAACCTTATCAATATATATTTTTGAACTATCATAATTATTAAGCCGCAAAAAAACTCCACCTATATTTATATTAGAAGTAGCAATACCCCAAATATCATCCATTTCTTTTTTTAGTTTTAATGATCTCCGGTAATAATCAAGTGCTTTATTATATTCACCTTTACTTATATATACAAGCCCAATATTATTTAAAGAATAAGAAATTTTTTGTTTGTTTTCTAATTCACGTGATATTTTTAAGGACTTAAAGTAATATTTCAATGCTTTATCATAATCGTTAAGGTAATAAAAAATAAGTCCAATATTATTTAATGAAGATTGCACACCTGCTAAATCGCTAATATTTTCCGAAATCTCTAATGATCTTTGATAATAATCAATTGCTTTATCATAATCATTCAAAGAGGCATATATTATTCCTATTCCATTTAAAGAATTTGCAATAATTTTTTTATTCACGAGTGTTTCACTAATTTTCAATGATTCAAAAAAATTTTCTAAAGATTTA
>JAIOSH010000388.1 GCA_021107685.1 Bacteroidales bacterium
CAAGCCCGGTCTTCCGCTCACCTTGCCATTGTAGCTCAGAGGTAGAGCACTTCCTTGGTAAGGAAGGGGTCACGAGTTCAATTCTCGTCAATGGCTCAGGTTAAAGAATTAATAGAAATAGTTAATACATTAAATTAAATATTATTTGATATGGCAAAAGAAAAATTTGATCGTTCTAAACCGCATGTAAATATTGGAACGATAGGTCACGTTGACCATGGAAAAACCACATTAACCGCTGCTATTACATTAAATCTTCAAGATAAAGGTTTAGCAGAATTTAAATCATTTGATGCAATTGATAATGCACCAGAAGAAAAAGAAAGAGGTATAACAATTAACACTGCACATGTTGAATATCAAACAGAGAACAGGCATTATGCTCATGTTGATTGCCCAGGACATGCTGACTATGTTAAAAATATGGTTACTGGTGCTGCTCAAATGGACGGTGCTATTTTAGTAGTTGCAGCAACAGACGGTCCAATGCCTCAAACCCGTGAGCATATATTATTGGCTCGTCAGGTTGGTGTTCCTAAAATTGTTGTTTTTATGAGCAAAGTTGATATGGTAGATGATGATGAATTAATAGAATTAGTTGAAATGGAAATCAGGGAACTACTTTCTTTCTATGAATTTGATGGAGACAATACCCCTGTTATTCAAGGTTCAGCTTTAGGTGCTCTAAATAAAGAAGCAAAATGGGTTGATAAAATCTGGGAATTAATGGAAGCTTGTGATACATGGATACCATTACCAAAACGTGAAATTGATAAAGATTTTTTAATGCCCGTGGAAGATGTTTTCTCTATTACAGGTAGAGGAACAGTTGCTACCGGAAGAATTGAATCAGGTGTTATTCGTACCGGAGATCCTGTTGACATCATTGGAATGGGTGCGGAAAAATTAAAATCAGTAGTTACTGGCGTTGAAATGTTCAGAAAAATATTAGACCGTGGTGAAGCCGGTGATAATGCAGGTCTTTTATTAAGAGGTATTGATAAAAAAGCAATTACTAGAGGAATGGTTATTGCAAAACCAGGTTCAGTTAAACCACACACACATTTTAAAGCCGAAGTCTATATCCTTAAAAAAGAAGAAGGTGGAAGACATACTCCATTCCATAATAAATATCGTCCTCAATTCTATTTCAGAACAACTGATGTTACTGGCGAAATCATTTTACCAGAAGGTGTGGAAATGGTAATGCCGGGTGATAATCTTACTGTTGAAGTTAAGTTAATATCAGAAATTGCAATGAATAAAAACTTAAGATTTGCAATACGTGAAGGTGGTAGAACTGTTGGTGCAGGTCAGGTTACTGAAATTATTGAATAAAAAATTAAAATAATATATAATAGTATATTAATTAAGGTATCCTTAATTATACAGGGACATCTTAATTTCTTATAATAGATAATTTGTTCTATAAATTAATAGAAACGGGTGTAGCTCAGCTGGTAGAGCTCTGGTCTCCAAAACCAGGAGTCGTGGGTTCAAATCCTACCACCCGTGCAAAATATTAGATTAAAAATGGCTAAATTTAAAATTCAGAATTACGTAAAGGAATGTTATGATGAATTAATGCATAAAGCTTCCTGGCCAAGTTGGAGTGAACTTCAAAATAGTGCTATTGTAGTATCCATTGCTTCCCTTATAATCGCTTTAATAGTTTATTTGATGGATATTTCATTTCAAACATTGTTACAACAATTTTATACACTTTTTTAAAAGTTCTCTTTAAAATCTAATATTATTTATTTGATAACTAAAGTCATCAATTTCTGTTTGTAGTATGAGCGAACAAATAAAAAAATGGTATGTTGTTCGGGCAATCAGCGGTAACGAAAAAAAGGTAAAACAATATCTTGAAAGTGAAATTATACGTTTAAATTTAAAGGAATATATTTCACAGATACTTATTCCAACAGAAAAAATTTACCTGGTAAGAAAAGGTAAAAAAATAAGTAAAGAAAGAAATTATTTTCCCGGCTATATTATTATTGAAGCTGCTCTTGTTGGAAATGTACCTTATGTAATTAAGAATACTCCAGGTGTACTTGGGTTTCTCGGTACTAAAGGAGAACCAAATCCATTACGCCCTGCTGAAGTAAATAAAATTTTAGGCAAGGTAGATGAATTAGCCGAGCAAAGTGAAGAGCTTAATGTTCCGTTCATTATTGGGGAAACAGTTACTGTTACTGATGGTCCTTTCAATAGTTTTAGCGGAGTTATTGAAGAAATTAACGAAGAAAAAAAGAAATTAAAAGTAATTGTTAAAATTTTCGGAAGAAAAACTCCATTAGAATTAAGTTTTATGCAAGTTGAAAAGGAATAAAATTATCAAATAAATTTGCCTGTTGGCATTTTTTTAATAATAAATATTTAACGAAATTATAAAATGGCTAAAGAAGTAAGTGGTTTAATTAAATTACAAATCAAAGGAGGAACAGCAAATCCATCACCACCGGTAGGACCTGCTTTAGGTGCAAAAGGAGTTAATATAATGGAATTTTGTAAACAATTTAATGCACGTACACAAGATCAAGCCGGAAAAGTAATTCCGGTTATTATCACTGTTTACAAAGATAAATCTTTTAGTTTTATAATAAAAACTCCACCTGTTGCAGTTCAACTGATGGAAGCAACAAAAATTCAAAAAGGTTCACCTGAACCGAATAGAAATAAAGTTGCTTCAGTTACATGGGATCAAGTCAAAAATATTGCCGAAGCAAAAATGGTTGACCTGAATGCCTTTACAATTGAATCTGCAATGAAAATGGTTGCAGGAACTGCCAGAAGTATGGGAATAAAAGTAAAAGGCAAATCACCTTTTAGCGAAAACTAATTTTTTTGTATTATCAATTATTTAATTAAACAGAGAAAATGACTAAATTAACCAAAAAAAGAAAAGAGGCTATAGCAAAATTTGACAAGGATAAAATTTATTCATTATCAGATGCAGTTAATACTGTAAAAGAAATAACATATACCAAATTTGATTCATCTGTTGATATTGACATTAGATTAGGAGTAGATCCTAGAAAAGCTAATCAAATGGTAAGAGGTATTGTTACATTGCCCCACGGAACTGGCAAATCAATTAAAGTTTTGGTTTTATGTACGCCTGATAAGGAAGAAGAAGCTAAAGCAGCCGGTGCTGATTATTATGGTCTTGACGAATATATTCAAAAAATTAAAGGTGGATGGACCGACATAGATATAGTAATTACTATGCCAAGCGTTATGCCAAAAGTAGGAGCTTTAGGCAGAATATTAGGTCCGCGGGGATTAATGCCAAACCCTAAATCAGGAACAGTTACTATGGATATTGGTAAAGCAGTTAATGAAGTAAAGGCTGGTAAAATTGATTTTAAAGTAGATAAAACAGGAATAATTCATGCATCAATAGCAAAAGTATCATTTGATAATATAAAAATTATTGAAAATGCCAAAGAATTAATTCAAGTTATTACAAAATTAAAACCGGCTGCATCAAAAGGTACTTATATTAAAAGTATTTTTATGTCAAGCACAATGAGTCTGGGAATAAAAATTGAACCTAAGTCAATAACAGTATAAGTTTCTGACAAATCAGGAAAATTTAAATTATGAGAAAAGAAGAAAAAAATCAACTTATTGAAACTATATCAGAACACCTTTCTAATAATAATTATATATATATTACTGATATATCTGATTTAAATGCCGAGGTATCAAGTAATTTAAGAAGGCTTTGTTATAAAAAAAATGTTAAGTTGAAAGTAGTCAAAAACACATTGCTTAAAAAAGCAATGGAAAAAACAGATAAAGATTTTAAAAATTTTTATCAAATTTTAAAAGGTTCTACATCAATAATGTTTGCAGAAGCAGGTAATATCCCTGCTAAACTAATTAAAGAATTTAGAAAAACTTCAAACAGGCCAATATTAAAAGGGGCTTATATTGAAGAAAATATCTATATAGGAGATGACCAATTAGATATCCTGATAAATATTAAATCAAAAAACGAACTTATCGGGGATATTATCGGATTATTACAATCTCCTGTTAAGAATGTTATGTCAGCTCTACAATCCGGAGGAAATAAACTTACAGGAATTCTTAAAACCCTGTCATCAGACAGGCAGGATTTATCTGAAAAAACAGAATAATTATTTTATTATACTTATTTGTAAATATAGTAAGTTATTAATTTTAAAAAATATCATTAAATTATTTAAAACAATTTAAAACAAAATAAAAATGGCAGATTTAAAAGTTTTTGCAGAACAATTAGTTAATCTAACAGTTAAAGAAGTAAATGAATTAGCAGAAATCTTAAAAGAAGAATACGGAATAGAACCAGCAGCAGCAGCGGTAGTTGCAGCTCCCGGTGCAGGAGAAGGCCAAGCAGAAGTAATTGAAGAACAAACTTCCTTTGATGTTATTATCAAAGCGCCTGGTCAATCAAAATTAGCTGTAGTTAAATTAGTTAAAGAATTAACAAGCTTAGGTTTGAAAGAAGCTAAAGAATTAGTTGACTCCGCACCTAAAGCTGTAAAAGAAGGTGTATCAAAAGACGAAGCTGATGCATTACTAAAACAACTAGAAGAAGCTGGAGCAGAGGTTGAAGTTAAGTAAGGTAAATTATGGGTTGAATGATTGACTATTGAGTAATTCTATATCTTTTACCTCAATACTTTGTTCTAAATACTCTTTTCTAAATAATTATTTATTTTTTTTACCTTAACTTTTTAAAACTTACGACCTTGGATATAACGAAAAACGGAAGAATAAACTTTGCATCTACTAAGATTCATTCTGAATATCCAGATTTTTTAGATATTCAATTAAAATCATTTCAGGATTTTTTCCAATTAGAAACAAATCCTGAAAATCGTGTTAATGAAGGCTTATTTAAAGTTTTTAGCGAAAATTTTCCAATCACAGATGCAAGAAATAATTTCATTTTAGAATTTCTGGATTATTTTATTGATCCACCTCGTTACTCAATAGATGAATGTATTGAAAGAGGCTTAACATATAGCGTTCCTCTTAAAGCAAAGTTAAAATTGTATTGTACCGACCCTGAACATGAAGATTTTGAAACCATTATCCAGGATGTATATTTAGGTATGATACCATACATGACACCAAAAGGAACTTTTGTCATTAATGGTGCTCAAAGAGTTGTTGTATCTCAGTTACATCGTTCACCCGGTGTATTCTTCGGTCAACATCGTCACGCTAACGGGACTCAATTGTATTCTGCCAGAATAATACCTTTTAAAGGTTCATGGATGGAATTTACAACCGATATTAATAATGTAATGTATGCATACATTGACAGGAAAAAAAAGCTCCCTGTTACAACATTATTAAGAGCCATCGGTTTTGAAAGTGATAAAGATATACTTGAATTATTCGACCTGGCTGAAGAAATAAAAGTTAGCAGATCAGGACTTAAAAAAGTAATAGGACGAAGATTAGCTGCAAGAGTTCTTAGGGCATGGATTGAAGATTTTGTTGATGAAGACACAGGCGAAGTTGTTTCTATTGAACGTACGGAAGTAATTCTTGACAGGGAAACAATCCTGGAAAAAAACCATATTGATGTAATTCTGGAAGCCGATATTAAAACAATACTTCTTCATAAAGACGATATTACTGCAATTGATTATTCAATAATATTCAATACTTTACAAAAAGATACTGCAAACTCCGAAAAGGAAGCCGTAGAGTTTATTTACCGTCAATTGCGTAATGCCGAACCTCCTGACGAAGAAACAGCAAGGGGAATAATTGATAAACTATTCTTCTCTGACAAAAGATATGATTTGGGTGATGTTGGCAGATACAGAATAAATAAAAAACTAGACCTTAATGTTGATCCTAATATTAAAGTTTTAACCAAAGAAGATATTATTGATATTATTAAATATCTTATAGAACTTGTTAATTCCAAAACCGATGTGGACGATATTGATCATCTTAGTAATCGTCGTGTGCGTACTGTCGGCGAGCAATTATATACACAATTTGGTATCGGTCTTGCACGAATGGCACGAACAATCAGGGAAAGAATGAATGTTAGAGATAATGAGGTTTTTACCCCAACCGACTTAATAAATGCTAAAACATTATCTTCTGTAATTAATTCATTTTTTGGAACCAACCCGTTATCACAGTTTATGGATCAAACAAATCCACTCGCTGAGTTAACTCATAAAAGAAGAGTTTCGGCATTAGGACCAGGCGGTTTATCGCGAGAAAGAGCAGGATTTGAGGTTCGTGATGTCCATTATACTCACTATGGAAGATTATGTACTATAGAAACCCCCGAAGGACCAAATATCGGTTTGATATCCTCACTCTGTGTTTATGCTAAAATCAATAAATTAGGTTTTATAGAAACTCCTTATAAAAAAGTTATTGATGGCAATGTAGCTCTAAATGAAGATCCAATTTACCTGAGCGCTGAAGAAGAAGAAAATAAAATTATTGCTCAGGCTAGCACTATTCTTAATGAAGATGGAAGTTTTAAAAATGAAAAAATAAAAGTCAGATATCTCGCTGATTATCCTATTATTGATAAAACTAAAGTAGATTTAATTGATATTGCTCCCAATCAAATTGCATCAATAGCTGCTTCCTTAATTCCATTTCTTGAACACGATGATGCAAACCGAGCATTAATGGGCTCAAATATGATGAGACAAGCTGTTCCATTACTGAATCCTGAATCACCAATAGTTGGAACAGGTATTGAAGCTGATGTAGCCAAAGATACTCGTGTATTAATCAATGCTGAAGGAGATGGTATTGTTGAATACGTTGATGCTAATGAAATTAAAATAAGATATACAAGAATAGAAAAAGAAAAATTAGTAAGTTTTGATGATGATGAAAAAACATATAAACTTACTAAATTTACAAGAACAAATCAAAATACTATCGTAAACCTACGACCTATTGTTAAAAAAGGCGATAAAGTTCATAAAGATCAGGTTTTATGCGAAGGTTATGCAACCCAAAAAGGAGAGCTAGCTCTCGGCAGAAATTTAATGGTTGCATTTATGCCATGGAAAGGATACAATTTTGAGGATGCTATTGTTATTTCCGAAAAAGTTGTAAAAGAAGATATTTTTACTTCAGTACATATTGAAGAATTTACACTTGAAGTCAGAGATACAAAAAGAGGAATTGAAGAATTAACCAATGATATTCCTAATGTTAGTGCTGAAGCCACAAAAGATCTTGATGAAAACGGATTAATCAGAATTGGTGCCGAAGTTAATGAAGGCGATATTCTTATTGGTAAGATAACACCTAAAGGAGAATCAGATCCAACTCCCGAAGAAAAATTATTAAGAGCAATCTTTGGCGATAAAGCCGGTGATGTTAAAGATGCTTCCTTAAAAGCACCCCCTTCTATGAAAGGTGTTGTTGTCAATAAAAAACTTTTTTCAAGAGTTATTAAAGATAAAAAAGCAAAATTACAAGAAAAAGATATTATCATACAACTCGACGCTATTTACAATAAAGATATAAATGACCTAAAATCAAAACTTGTTGATAAATTAACAATATTAGTTAGTGGTAAATCTTCACAAGGTGTTTACAGTAAATTTAAAGAAGAACTTATTCCTAAAAAGGCAAAATTTACACAAAAATTATTATTAGATATTGATTACTTAAATGTTAACCCGAATAAATGGACAACCGACAAAGAAAAAAATAAACTGCTAAAAGAGTTAATCAATAATTATACTATTAAATATAAAGAAATATTAGGAATATATAACCGTAAGAAATTCGTTGCAACGGTTGGTGATGAATTGCCTAATGGCATTGTACAAATGGCTAAAATTTATGTTGCAAAAAAACGAAAACTAAAAGTTGGTGATAAAATGGCCGGACGACACGGAAATAAAGGGATTGTTGCAAAAATAGTAAGAGAAGAAGATATGCCTTTCCTTGAAGATGGAACCCCTGTTGATATAGTACTTAACCCCTTAGGCGTGCCATCACGTATGAACCTTGGACAGATTTATGAAACAATTCTTGGCTGGGCAGGTAAAGAATTGGGATTAAAATTCTCAACACCGATTTTTAACGGAGCTAGCACCGAACAAATTAACGATTATATGGAAAAAGCCGGTTTGCCCAAAAACGGCAGAGTTTATCTATATGACGGCGGTACAGGCAAACGTTTTGACCAGCCTATTACTATTGGTTATATATATATGATCAAATTACATCACATGGTTGATGATAAAATGCATGCACGGTCAATTGGCCCATATTCATTAATTACTCAACAACCTCTCGGTGGAAAAGCACAATTTGGCGGACAACGTTTTGGAGAAATGGAAGTATGGGCTTTAGAAGCTTTTGGAGCTGCCAATATTCTTCAGGAAATTCTTACTGTTAAATCCGACGATGTTATTGGTAGAGCTAAGGCTTACGAATCTATTGTTAAAGGCGAAAATATGCCAACACCAGGTATTCCTGAATCATTTAATGTATTAGTCCACGAATTAAGCGGACTTGGTTTGAAAGTTACTTTCGATAAATAAAATCTTATTATAAATTTTTAGAATTAATATGATTTTAGAATTAAATCCAAAATATTTATAAATTGTTTTAAATCATCATTCATAAAATACAATATGGCTTTCAGAAAAGATAATACAGTTTACAGCGATTTTTCCAAAATCACTATAAGTCTTGCTTCTCCCGAAACAATACTTGAGCGTTCAAGCGGCGAGGTACTTAAACCGGAAACTATTAATTACAGAACTTATAAACCCGAAAGAGACGGTCTGTTTTGCGAAAGAATTTTTGGACCTGTGAAAGATTGGGAGTGTCATTGTGGAAAATATAAACGAATTCGCTATAAAGGTATTGTTTGTGATAGATGCGGTGTTGAAGTTACTGAAAAAAAAGTACGAAGAGAAAGAATGGGACACATACAATTAGTTGTTCCTGTCGCTCATATATGGTTCTTCAGATCATTACCCAATAAAATTGGCGCTTTATTAGGTCTTCAAACAAAAAAACTTGATACTGTAATTTATTATGAAAGATATATAGTTATAAATCCCGGTATTAAAGAAACTGATGGTATTAAATACCTTGATTTTCTTACCGAAGAAGAGTATTTCGATATTATGGAAAATATTCCGGTAGAAAATCAATATTTGGATGACAGCGACCCTAAAAAATTCATAGCCAAAATGGGAGCAGAAGCAATCCATGATCTATTAGAGCGTTTGGATTTAGACAAAATATCTTATGAATTACGACACAAAGCAAATACTGAAACTTCACAACAACGTAAACATGATGCTTTAAAACGATTACAAGTATTTGAAGCTTTTCGTGACGCAAGAAACCGAATAGAAAACCATCCTGAATGGATGATCGTCAGAATAGTTCCTGTTATTCCCCCTGAATTAAGACCTCTTGTTCCATTAGATGGTGGCAGGTTTGCAACTTCCGACCTGAATGACCTTTACAGAAGAGTTATTATCAGAAATAACAGGCTTAAAAGATTAATTGAAATAAAAGCCCCGGATGTTATCATGCGTAATGAAAAACGTATGTTACAAGAAGCTGTTGATTCTTTATTTGATAATTCAAGAAAAGCCAATGCTGTTAAAACCGAATCTAACAGAGCATTAAAATCATTAAGTGACAGCCTTAAAGGTAAACAAGGCCGTTTTCGTCAAAACCTTCTTGGTAAAAGGGTTGATTATTCCGGTCGTTCAGTTATTGTCGTCGGACCAGAACTTAAACTCAATGAATGTGGTTTACCAAAAGAAATGGCTTCAGAACTTTTTAAGCCTTTTATAATACGTAAAATGCTTGAAAGAGGAATTGTTAAAACTGTTAAATCTGCTAAAAAAATTGTCGATAGAAAAGATCCCGTGGTTTGGGATATTCTTGAAAATATTCTTAAAGGACATCCTATTCTCCTAAATCGTGCTCCTACATTACACAGATTAGGTATTCAGGCATTTCAACCCAAATTAATAGAAGGTAAAGCCATACAACTACATCCCTTAGTATGTACCGCATTTAACGCCGACTTTGATGGTGACCAAATGGCTGTTCATATTCCACTTGGTAATGCTGCCATAATTGAAGCACAAATACTAATGCTCGCTTCACATAATATTTTAAACCCTGCAAATGGAGCACCAATTACAGTTCCATCACAGGACATGGTTCTTGGATTATATTATATGACCAAAGGACGCAAAAGTATGCCCGAAAAACCTGTTAAAGGCGAAGGCTATAATTTTTACTCACCTCAAGAAGTTATCATTGCTTATAATGAAAAAAAAGTTGATTTACATACAATCATTAATTTAATGACATCTGAAAAAAAAGGTGATAACGAAGTTAACAAGATAATTGAAACTACAGTAGGTCGTGTTTTATTTAACCAGGTCGTTCCTGACGAATATGGTTATATCAATCAATTATTAACAAAAAAAGCATTACGTGATATTATCGGTGATGTATTAAAAAAGACCGGTACTGCTAAAACTTCTGAATTTCTTGATAATATCAAAAACCTTGGCTTTAAAATGGCGTTTGAAGGTGGTCTTTCATTTAATCTTGGTGATATTATTATTCCGAAAGATAAAGAAAAGCTTATTAATGAAGCAAACATAGAAGTAGAAGAAGTTGTTAATAATTATAATATGGGATTTATTACAAATAATGAAAGATATAACCAGATTATAGATATATGGACACATACAAACTCTCATCTGACCCAAACTTTAATGAATAAATTATCAAAAGATGAACTAGGCTTTAATTCTGTTTATATGATGCTTGATTCAGGAGCAAGAGGGTCAAAAGAGCAAATTCGTCAGCTCTCAGGAATGAGGGGACTAATGGCTAAACCTCAAAAATCAGGTGCAACAGGCGGTGAAATTATTGAAAACCCTATCCTCTCAAATTTTAAAGAAGGATTATCAGTACTTGAATATTTTATATCAACACATGGTGCAAGAAAAGGACTGGCAGATACAGCACTAAAAACTGCCGATGCAGGATATCTTACACGTCGTTTAGTTGATGTATCACAGGATGTTATTATTTCAGAAAAAGATTGTGGTACACTAAGAGGACTTACA
>JAIOSH010000501.1 GCA_021107685.1 Bacteroidales bacterium
GTTTCCAACCATGTGTATTATTACAGCAATGAAAAAACTTTTATATTTTTCCTGATAATAAAGCATAAGATAAAAATAACCGATTTTGGCAGGTTCTTATGATGTATGTTTTATTATGAAAATATTTTTTGATATTTATGATTTTTAATTATATTTGCATGATTATTATATAATTATTATACATGACCAAATTTGAGTTTGAAAAAAATAAAAGTTTAATAAATAAAGAAAAACACGGAATTGATTTTAGGGAGGCTCAAAAATTGTGGAATGATAGTGATAGAATTATTATTCCGGCAAAAAACTTAGATGAACAAAGATTCTTATTAATCGGTATTATTAATAAAAAATATTGGTCGGTAGTTTTTACTAATAGAGAAGAAAAAATCAGAATAATATCGGTAAGACGCTCACGGAAAAATGAAATTAAAATATATGAAAGCAAGTGAATTTGATAAAAAGTTTGATAACGGAGAAGATATTTCTGAATTTTTGGATTTTTCAAAATCAGAAAGGCCCGGACAGAACCAGAAAAGGGTAAATGTTGATTTTCCTGTATGGATGATAAACCTGATGGACAAAGAAGCAAGAAGAATAGGAGTTACACGACAGTCGATAATTAAGGTTTGGATTGCACAAAAGCTTAAAGAACTGGTAGTGTAAATTGTAAAGATGGTAAAAATATATGCAAAATTTAAAAAGCAACAAGTCTGCCTCCGCTTATCCTGAAACTAAGGCCTGCGCAATTATGGTAGCTGATCATGATTTACTGCCGGCAGGGAAATAACGCATAAAAAAATTAGTATAAACTGATAATATACTGAAACGCATAAACTTAACGAATGTCGATAATAAAATAGTCTTTGGATTATTTTATTATTTTAGGTTTACTTAAAAAAACTTGTTATTACATTATTTTTTTCAAATCATCACAAAACTTGCAATAACACCAGGTAAGTTTCCAACCATGTGTATTATTACAGCAATGAAAAAACTTTTATACTTTTCCTGATAATAACCTGCAAGTAATCCTAAAGTTGTAGTAAAAACTAATATTCTAAATATAAAAGGCAAACTTGCCCCTGTTTTTAATAGTATCAAATGCGATAATCCGAATAATATCCCACTAATAATTACCGGCAAGCTCAAATAGGCTTTAAATATTTTTATTTTTCTATCTTTGATAGGTTGAAGAAAATTCTGAATAAGTCCCCTGAACAAAAATTCTTCTGCTATACTTGCATAAAAAAAAACAAAGATTATAATTTGACATGGAGAAAATTTTGATAGCAAAATATGCTTTTCATCCACAGAATTTTTTGTAATTAATAAAATAATAGTAATTAAAATATTGATTATGACTATAAATAAAACAGTGATTCCAATTGTTTTAAAAATATTCTTTATTTTTAATTTTTGTATTTCAAAAGTTAATAAATTTTTTCTTGACAGTATGTAAATCATAGCTGCGGAAATTATTAGCATTGTTGTATGAGTTAAAAAGGAAGGATGGAAAAAACCATTAGAAAAAACATTCCATTTGCTCGCTATAATTGAGATCCCAAAAATAATTATTGATAAAGTTACTCCTAAAATAATTCGTGTTATAGTTTTCATAATTTTTTCAGATTAAGTTAATAATGCGAATCAAGAGTTGAAATTAATATATTTTTTACATGTAATAATCAGGTACTTGGTACTCGGTACTTGATACTCGGTACTCGGTACTTGGTACTTGGTACTCGGTACTTGGTACTTGGTACTCGGTACTTTGTTGCTATTCAATAACAATCTCATCAGCAAATATCCAGGCTTTTCTTCCGGCACCTTTATGCCAGTTAGGGCAAATATCAATATTCTTAGCTATTATTTTTACATAGCGGGTTTTTATAGCAAAATTAGAAGTGAAATTTTTTAATACTGCTCCTGTCTGATGTTGTGAAATATCATTTTCAATAGTTTCAATAAGTTGAAAATCCTTTCCGTTTTTTGAGACATAATATTCTACTTCATAAGGCATAAAAATCCAGGAGTTAATATCCTGTAAAAAACCTGTGGAAATTTTTGTGATGAGCTTTATTCCTCCAATATCAACTATTGCATCAAGATTTACACCATAGTAGCCTTGCCAGGCTCCGGTTCTGTAATTTTCAGTCCCCCTGATATAATCAATCAGAGCCATATCACCTCCTGCTGAATATTGCGAAGCATAAGAAGTATTTAATTTTATACTTTTACCTTTGGGAATTTTGTTAAATTCTGCTGTAATAAAATGACTTTGTTGTAAACCTTTTTTAAAGGCAAATGCCTTAATTATTGCAGATTCATATAATTTTACAGCTTTGATATAATGCTTTGATTTAATCGTTGGCTCTGTTCCGTCTAAAGTATAATAAATTTTTGCTCCATCTGTAATTGATGCAAGCTCAACTTCTGTTGAATCTGTAAAGCTTCGTTTTCCCGAATCAACATACGGGACAGGAAGAATTAAATTATCTGTTATAGCTGAAAAAGGTATATCTTGTTTTGAAGTTCCCCATTTTTTATTTGCTACAGAATCCATTTTAAAAACCAATTCACTGCCATTCATTATATCATAATGACTGATATATGACTTTGAATAAGGCTTGCCATTTAAAGTTGCGGATTGTATATAAAAATTTTCTTTTGAAACGTTTTGAGCCTTAATAACAAATTCATTTCCATTTTCCAGTTGAATAATAACTTTTTTAAATAAAGGTGTACCTATGGCATAAATATCTTGTCCCGGACAAACAGGATAAAAGCCCATAGCACTAAAAATATACCATGCCGACATTTGTCCGCAGTCTTCATTTCCGCATAATCCGTCAGTATTA
>JAIOSH010000463.1 GCA_021107685.1 Bacteroidales bacterium
GCATTAACCGGACAAACAACCTGACAGTCAGTACAAAGAATACATTCTGCATGAGTTATTTTTTTATTGTTTTTTACATAACTCATTACATCTATGTCCATTGGGCATATTTTGTTACAATTACCACATTCTATGCATTTATTTCCAGTTGGTTTAATATTTATCAAACTCAATTTACTTGTAGGTATCATTACTAATGATACCGGACATAAATATTTACAAAAAGCTCTTTTATCATTCAAAATGAAAGCTAATGGAATTCCAAATGCGTAATAAATAAGGTTTCCTGTAAACATCCAAATCATCTCATTTTTACTAATATAGTTTCCCCAAACATCATAATTCATCACGAATACCAAATAAACCGGAATTACTATTGAGATTAGCAGAGTTATAAATCTTAGGTGCTTAAAATTAGGGTTTACTTGTTTTTTCTTATCTTTTACAGGCAACCAATCTAAAATTGCAGCCGTCCAGCAAGCCCATCCGCAAAACCCTCTACCCCATATCAGAGGTCCAAATATTTTTGCAATTGCATAATGTATAAATCCTTTACTGAAAAGTCCGACCAAGACAATTAAAACTACACCTTCTAATTGAAAGTTCTCATTATTAATAATCGGAATAAAAATCAATAAACACGGCAGGGTCATCAAAATGGCAATTTTTCTTCCAATTATTTTTTTCTTTCCTTTTAATAATGATCTTACAAACATTCCTGTTGATATGGAAAATCCAATCCATGGAAAAATTACCCAAAACCCCCACCATCCAATTGAAATATTTAATAATACGGCAATAGCTAATCCAATTAATAATGGTAATATGATATTTATTGTTGTCTTCATTTTGCTTACTTATAACTGTGCTTAATAAAGAGTGTTTTAATGCTCTTTATTTTTTGTGTGTGCCTCGAATGGCAAATTTAATAAAGTTCTTTGAAAATGCTAATTTTTTAAAAAAGCAAAATATCTAATAGTTATTAATAATTATTAAGATGCATACTTCATAAAATCCACATAAGGAATCTCTCTATTAACAACTGCAAATTTTCTTGCTAATAATTTATTTCCAATTTATCCGATAACCCATATTCCATTAGATATAATCAGAAACATAAAAATCATAATTTAGAGGCAGAATACCAATGCAATATTCAGAGGCGGACTAATCCGTAGTAGTGATGAAGTTCCTGTAATGGGAGTGGAGCGAAGGGATTAGCTAATATGATTTGCTTTTTGCCAATCCGAAAGGGGATGAGCTTTTTATTGTAATTCATGTTAGAAGAGCCGTATGATGGGAGACTATCACAGCCTGTCCCGAATATCGGGATACGGTTCTGTGAGAGGCTTGGGGTGAAATTCCCCTTGCCTACTCGACTACTTAACGGTTGTGCTACATACCAAGAAGCAAACCAAAAATATTAGAAATTAATAAAAATACTACTAAAAAAGCGGCACGTACCAAAGCCGCAAAACGGTTATAAGGCATTATATTTTTTATGAAACATATTGCTATCAGTTTATATAAATTTTTTTTGTATCACTATCTCACATATTACGTATAACATTTAATATTCAAAAGGGATGCCGATATCATAACATATAATTTATAACATTCTAATTCCCTACCGGATTTTCAACAACAGGTAATTTTTTAGTTATGGCTCTTTTTTCTTGTTGAACATCTAAATATTCAACTAGAAAAGCATCGGGAACAATAAAAGATGCCGGTGTTCCTGATAATGATTCTAAACCTCCTCCCGACATATAATAAATTAAAAATCCTAAATTTAAACCGCCAACACTTTCAGATAAAAGAGTATTATAAATAAATTGTTTATCAGAAAAACCTATAATTTTTTTAAATGTATTTGTTGAGATTCCGCCTAATTCAACAGTGCGAACAAGCTCTTCTTCACCGTCTTCTAATGATACCCTGTAAACGTAAATAGGTTTGGAAACGGCATTTTTATTATCTCCTGAACCCATACTCATAGCAGATAATGGGTCAATATCTTTTTCAATACCCGAATTTGGCGATTCTAATTTCCTGATAATAATAGCATAATCAAGCCCTTCATCTTTGGCTGCTTCAATCAGCTTTTCTTTTAATTCATCTTTAGATATTCCATTTGCTGAATTAACAGTTATTATGCCCGGTGTAATTCCTGAGCTTATCATTCCACCTGTTTGAATAGAATACCTGTTATACCCGTTAGATTTTTTTATTTTTTCTGTTGGTGTACGTCCGTTTAATAAAGTTTTTAAAATACCTTTTTCAACAAGAATTAATTCATCATCAGGGATAACCCCTTCGGCATCAACAGAAAAACTTCCAATTAATTTTTCTCCTTTGTAAGTTTTTAATTTTGGTTCTGCTTTAATAGTAATATCGTTGGAAATAATTTTTTTATCAATTTTATTTTCAAGTGTTTGCCCTATAAGTTGCCCCATCATCATAGCCATTTGTTGTTCGCTGAAAATTGGTTTTCGCATTGCAAGTAAACCATTAGTTCCTGAAAATAATCTTTGAGTAAAAACTTCGGCAGCAGCTTGTCCTTCAAACAAAACAGGTCCTGAATAAAAATCATCAAAAATAGGTGCATTTTTTAGAGTAATTAAATTATCTGCCATTGTTTTAACTTCTGCCTTCATTTCATCAAGCGATGGTAAATCTTCCGGTGAAAGAGCATAATATAATAAGTGGTCATAAATAGCTTCTCCATCATCGGCTTGTGTTAAAGCATTAATTCGTATAGCAGCCAAACTAAGCGGAGATTTTACCTCTGTGCCTTCGGTATTTATAAAATAAACATCGGCTTTATAAAAATAAATTGATGCCTTTGAAGAAAAAATGTCGGAATAGTTATTAAAAACACCTGATAATTCTTTAGCTGTTTTTTCCCATTTTTCTTTATTAAAATCAAAAGCAATGGTTTTAATATTTAAATTTACTTTGGGAGCCAGGCTAAAATCATGAAGATTTGCTTCTTCTTCTGTGAGGTTTTGTTGTTTTATAGAAGAAATTTTTGCTTCATATATTTCGGCAGCATCTTTATAATTATTATCAGTCGCTTCCCATAATGAACGTTTTATTCCATCATAATCATTATCAAGAGGAACGCTGCCTGTGCCTGAAAATGATGTCATATTTTTCATGTCCACATAATTTTCATTGTTACGTTCATAATCGCCAACCATCACACGTACTTTGTGATTTCTGTATGGTATTTCATTAGAAGAAATTATTGCTCCGAGAGTTGAAGTAATTGATAATGTTTTTGCATCGCTTATTGTATAGCTGATAAAAAATGGTTTTTTAAGGTCTTGTAATGTTAAATTATTTATATTCCGGTTTATTTCATCTTCCATTGCTTTTTTAATAACTTCTTCAGCCTGGTTTTGGCAATATGAATTTTGTGCAATGAAAAGAAATATTGAAACTATACAAACCAAAGAGATTATGTTTTTTATTGATTTCATGTTTATTGATTTTATATTGTTAAATTTAATTTTATTGATTTTGTGAGTTAATTATTTTTTAACTTAGAACCTTTTGTTATGGTCTTGGAAGAATAGGAGATTTTTCCTGTGATTTACTTTTCTTTTGCATTTCGATTTGTTCGACAAAAATTGCCGGTGAAATTGCAGTAACCGGAACTCTGCCCGATTCAGCCCCACAAGTTCCTGTAAATACTTCTGGAGTATCGCCGACTTCCCGAATTTGCGAGAACATTGCCAAAGGAGTTCCGACAAGGTCAACACCCCTGACTAATTCATCGGGTCTACCATCAACATATATTCTATATACTTCTGTTGGTGTTACATTAAACGAGTTGGGCAAATATCTTCCTGTCATTGTAAATCCTCCTACAACACTTTGAAATAAGTAGGCATATTCTTTATTCTGTTTTTTTGTTTCTTCAATCAACATAGATCGCAGTTTTTCCATTGGTAAAGGATTTGTTGTAACTACAAGAAGGTTTGATTGCCTGGTTACAGGTTGTCTGCCTGGCTCGGCTCTTCCATGACCATTTGAATTTGGAAAATTTTCAATAGGGCAGCGCGACATAAGAAATTGTTCTAAAACACCATCTTTAACAACAACAACTTTTTGAGCTAAAATTCCTTCATCGTCATATTTATAAAAACCATTCAAATCCGTTCCATTATAATTGTCAATAGTTGGGTCCATAATAATACTTAAATGGTCGGGAAGGACTTTTTCACCAACTTTTTTCTTAAAAGTTTGTCCGTCTGAAACACTTTTTTGTCTTTGTCCTTCAATGCGGTGTCCGAAGATTTCATGAAAAAATACTCCTGAAGCGGGTCCGGAAAGTAATGCAGGCCCGGCATAAGGTTCAACAACAGGAGCATCTTTTAATAATTTTAATTTTTTAACTAATTTTTTAACATCATTCATTACTTCCAGGTCATCTGGTAAGCCATCAGTACTATATGCAAAATATGTTTTGTTAAGTGGTAATACCATACCATCATCTGCTTTAATACTTCCTCTAATAAACAATCGAATGTAAACCATGTTTTGAACAATTTTTCCTCCTTCGGATGAGACAAAATATTTTCGTTCAACTTTGTAGCGGATATATGCATCTCCCTTTAAAATATCCGGGTCATCCAAAAATATTTTAGAATATAATTTTACTTTTTCTTCCCATTTTTTGGTGTCAAATTTTATATCTTCCGGTTCTATGGGTGGTTCATAATATTGGTATGCTTTTTCTATTGAAAAATCGGATGATTTATCTTCTTCCTCAACTTTAACGGCAATATTGGCTTTTACCTTTGCATATTTATCAGTTGCTTCTTTATATTTTTTATCTGTTTGCAACCATAATATCTGACGAATTGCATTTTCATTATTTTCAATTGGAAGATAAACTCTGTCGCCACCGGGAAAATAAAATCCAAATCCACCACTTTCTCTTATTTCATGAAAATTATCCAATTCATTATTTCCAACCCTTACCATTGTTGTAAGTAATCTTTCTTTTGTTTCCTTTGATTTTATTAAATCTCCAAAAGATGCTTTAATATAAAAGCTTAATATATCGTCAACCCTGTAATTTATGTAATATGGAGGAACTTCCTGATTTTTTAATGCTTCCATATTTCTTTCAAGTTCACTTGACATGATATCAGGCAAATTTTCCTGTGCAATAATACTTTGTGGTACAAACATTAATAATAATGCTGCACTTAACATTAATTGTTTTAATAAGAATTTTTGATAAAACATTTTAACTCCTTTTTAGGTAAATAATTTATTAATCTGATTATTTAAAATTTATGTACCAAAGGTAATATTATTTTGTAATTTTATATTTTTATATAATTTATTTTTCCTATTTTCGCATATAATTCCTATATGTTACAATTTATCTTATATCAATCCTCTGTTTCCGTTTCTGTCATAATTTCAAAGCCAATCATAGCCCCATTTTCAAAGTAATCAATGTCAATAGTTTCATTGTCTTTTTTAATTATTACATTGTAATAAATATCTTTTCGATAAGGTTCAACTTTTTTCGCTTCAATGATTTTATAATCTATAAACTGTTTTTTTACTGCATTGATTACTTTTTCAGGCAGAGCTGAATTGTCAATTTCAGTATTGGTTTCGAGTAAGTTGCCCTGTTCATCAAAGTTTGCAAATATTTCAGTGTTATTTTGTTTAAATGTTGCTATATATGACCTTGAATTTTCTTTTTTCCATTCTGTTTTTTTTGCAGAAGGGAATTTTTCTATAAAGGAATCCTCTACTTTTTTGGGAATCCTGATTTGTTTTTGTCCATAAGCAAATAACATTGCTATTACTAAAAAAGATAATAAGTAGGTTTTTTTCATTTTAAATATATTATATTGTAAATATTTAACATAAAATTTTTGCTAATATATAAAGTAAAAATATACTTTTGAAAAGTTTTTCAAATGTGTAAAGATAAGCAAAATTATTAAAAATATATTTTATGAGAAAAAAAATCGTAGCCGGTAACTGGAAGATGAACAAAACTTTTCAGGAGGCAGAAAATTTAATTGATGAAATTATCGAAGTAATAAATGGAATTGATGAAAATAAAGTCAGGGTAGTTGTTTGTCCACCTGCTGTTTATCTGGAATTAGCCACTGATATTGCAATTGACAACAATTTGTATATTGGTGCTCAAAATGTAAGCCAATATGAATCCGGAGCTTATACAGGTGAAATTTCAGCAGAAATGTTAAATTCATTGGAAGTGGACTATTGTATAATTGGTCATTCGGAACGAAGAAAATATTTTAATGAAACAAATGAAATGCTTGCCGGAAAAATTGACCGGGTTCTTAAAAATGACATTTTACCTATTTTTTGTTGTGGCGAATTATTACCTGAAAGAGAAGCAGGAAAACATTTTAATATAGTAAAAAGCCAGATAGAGGAATCTTTGTTTCATCTTAGTTCAGAACAATTTGCAAATATTGTTATTGCTTATGAGCCTGTGTGGGCTATTGGTACAGGCGTAAATGCAACACCCGGACAGGCACAGGAAATGCATGCATTTATCCGTTCTATCTTAGCTGATAAATACGGACAGGAAATTGCAGAA
>JAIOSH010000188.1 GCA_021107685.1 Bacteroidales bacterium
AAAAACGGATAGATTTAAAATCCTGAATACTACCGACTACTAAATCAGGGCTGTGTATTGGTATTTTAAACTGATACCATTTTACATTACCAACATCTCCGTTTGCCAATGGGATACCTTGAGCATGGTAAACATCAGTAATATAATTTTCACCAACATTCATTTTGTTTGACGACAAATCAATTCTATATTGAAAATATCTTTCAGCTTCACTTAATGTATTATCATTATTTAAATCCTCAACATTAGGATATCTTGAATTTCCATCAAAAACTCCTCCTGTATTTTCAGGCGAATTACCATCAGATCCATTGTATTTTTTATATCTTTCAAGAATACTTTTGTATTTACTATCTCCATCATAGTCATCGCCACGGTAGTTATGATAATTATCTGCCGATGGATCACCGGAAGCATTTGCGTATGCAACGGTATTTGTTCCGAAATAATCACCAATTTTTTGGATATAAGTAGTATCAAAAAATGATCTTTCATCATCATCTCTTAAACCGTCATAACCAACATCCTGATATTGACGGGAATTTGCTTCATTACTAAATGATTCAACCATAGCTTGTAACACAGGAACTCTTCCCCAAATAGTAGTATCAACTTCTTTAACTTCATCGGAAATTGGCAAACCATTTTCATAACTTTTACGTGAATCCCTGAGAATATCTTCGGAAACATCACCTAAATTGAAATAGAGTTGTCCTGAATTAGTACTGTTTGGGTCATCAGCAAAAGGATCCATCATCCAAAATTCAATATATTCAACATTTGTTGCCTCAAAATCAGTAGATTGAATTTCTCTCATTATTCCACCCCAACGGGTATATGGGTCTTTTAAAGAACCATCACTATCTAATCCGCTTGAAAATAAACTCCCACCTATATCATAATTATTAGAGCCTCTTTCAGAAGGATAAAAAGCTACATCAAACATTGGGATATTTGTAGGTACTCCATTGGGAATATCTCTATTTGGAAAAACTTCAGTTTCCAGAATTTGACGAACTAAGTTTTTTGAAAGTTCATTATTATCAATATTAGGTGGTTGAAGGCTTCCGTTTTTATCATAAAAAATTGTAGGGTCAATAGTGTACCAGGCAAGATTAGCCCTGTTATAGCCATATTGTAATCCTGTATTAATACCGGCTTCAGGGAAGAGGTCTGTTTGCTGTCCTTGCGGTGTACTGGCTATACTCCATGAACTAATATTTTTAATATCAATTGTTGATTTGCTTCCTTCAAAATCATCAATATATGATGTACCTGTTTTTCCTATTGCCTTTGCATGCCCCGGAATAAAATGAGCAAATTCACCATCAATAGTAATATTTGAAGGAGCTGCCGTGCTGATAAAAGGTAATTTATCAATCATTTTAGTAATGAACCGGGATTCGGTTTGATAACTGTAGTCAATACCCCAGATAGTATTTGATATAGGGTCATCGCCATAATTTACTTTTTGTGTTAAGGGACGTTCTGTTAAATTTAGCACTGTTGCTCCTAAATGAAAATCTCTGCTTACTTCATAATCAATATGAGTACCCATTAATCTTTTTGTTTGAATACTAAAGAGAGTGTTACTTTCCATTGAAATATTAATAGGTGTACCTGAATTTAAGATACCTTCATTAATAATCCTTACTCTTCCTAAAGTATAATCAACAGTATAATCAACATTTTCAGTTAACGGTATGCCACCTGCTGTTACAACCACTGAGCCTTGAGGAACATTCAGAGCATTTAACGAAATTTCCGAACCTGAAGCAGATTTATAAAAACCTTCAATAATATATTTATTTTTTTCGGGGTATTGCCGGGCGCCGGTTTTAGTTAATGTATATAATGAATCATAAGCATATTTATTTGCGGTAATTGTGTCACTACCGAATTTTGAGCGGAGGTATGAACCAAAAGGTTCTAAAACTGTAAAGTAAATTCTTCCGTTAGATGAATTAATAGTACCACCTTGAGTTGCTGCATTATCAAAAAAATCAAAAACTCCATCAGGAGGCGGATTTAGCATAGCATCTACATTATCAAGATTAAAAATCTGTATTAATGGTTTGCCACGTATATTTTCGGGACCATCATTAAAATATCCTGTAGGCACACCATTTTCTTCACCTGAGTATAAAATGTTAAGTGTAAAATCTTCACGATTTACCTGATAAGCACCTATATTGTAAACATTTTTCATCATTAGTTCCCACAAGGGATTCCTGATATTCAGGTAAGTGCTTTTTAAAAGCTTAACAATAAGACAGTTTTGACCTGTTATTCCCTGGTCGGAAAATTCTCCAACCTGATGGACTGTAGTATCACCAATAACCGTATATTGAAAAGCGACAGCTAATGTCTGGTCAGAGTTCAAGGTAGAATTTAACGAAATAAAACCTAATTTACTGTTATATTTATATTCGGAAGAAGTCAATTTTCTCGCACTTTCAATTTTATTAAAATCTTCACCTGCAACAAATCCTTCATTCAAAAGATAATTATTAACATTATTTAAATCTCTGATTTTAGAAGAATCAATTATTGAAGAAAATAAATCATTGGAATTATTATCCGGCAGATAGTATCCGGGACTCGGAGTAATATCTTTATGTAATATATTGTTAGGGTTATTTTCACCGATATCAGTAAAAGCAACTAAATTTCTGTTTTCAGTAACTGCTGCTCCAATATTAGTTATCCAAACTTCAATTTTAGTAATATTTATTCCTGAATTTATCAGGGGCAGATCTTGTAAGGCAAAATTGTATTGATCTCTAAAATAATGGGCTATTAAAAAATGTTTGTTTTCTTCATAATCATCGGTTTTCAATTCAAAGTTACTTGTTTGTGCACCTCCCTGGACTGTAATTGTTGATGTTTCGGTTTCTTGTTCCGAAAATATTGTGGTGATTGTGGTTCGCCCGAACTGAAGCTTGGTTTTAATACCGAAAAGACTTTGGCTACCTGTAATAAGTGTACTATTTAAAGGCAAGCTAACATCACCTGCTTCAATTATTTTAATAATTTCATCTTCTTTGCCTTCGTATTT